>CANMZR010000512.1 GCA_947502375.1 Polyangiaceae bacterium | reverse complement strand
GGATCGCCTCGTCTTGCTCATGACGGCGTACGCCGATGTCCTCAAGGAACATGCGATTTTCTGCGAGCTTTTTGGGATTATTTGAGGGGATGGGTCAGGCGGCTCACATCGAGCCCGGCGAACTGCATCCGGCCGAGCTCCACGCAGGCCTGCGCGTCATCGCCCTCGCAGCCGAGGGCAAAAAAGCACAGCGGCTTTGGCGTCATCGCGCGTGGTCCCTTGGCCAAGTCGCTAGGCAACGCCGAGGTTGTTGCAGCCCGTGGATCATCCCCGTCACAAGCCTTTTGGTACAGGGGAATGGCCGCACCCTGGTTTTTGTCGGTGCCGCGTTCCCGCTGCCACGCTCGCAGCCAAGGCCCAATCGCTCCTCTCGCGTGGAGCGAGGTCGAGCACGCCGCGCTCACCGCTTGTTCGACATACGAATTCGTATGCCAAGGTGGTTGAACTCGCTCCGAGCGTGTTTTAATTCACGCGGTGAGGGAAGTTTCAGACGAAGCTTCGGGCGCGTGAGAGCGACTTCCGCGGGGTCGGAGCGCTCGGCGCAGCCGTCACGGAGCCTTGAAGCCTGGGTCGTATTGGGCGATGTAGGGGTCCACAAAGCTCGTCGCGTGCACGTCGACGCGCACGGACGAGTTCGACGTGTTGCACTTTGGCGCGCCGAACGAGACCACCCCGGCTACGTATTCGATACCACCGCGCTTGATGAACCCAGGGCCACCCGAGTCGCCGCTGCAGGTAAAAGACGTGAGGCTCGAGGTCTTAAGGAGGGTCGAAGAGACCGAATCGAGTTGGAGCGTGGCCTGGTGCTTCTGACCTGCGGAGCCCGAGTCGTTGACGTTCGTTCGTCCGTAGCCGACGAACCGAACCGAATCGCCGATGTCACTTAGGGTGACCGCGAGACGGTTCATCGGGACCGCCGCCAGCCCTAGCGGTTTCTTCGCGACGACCACCGCGATGTCGTTCCCAGCGGCGAATTCACCCGTCACGTACTTGGGGTTGACATGCACCGCCATCACCGATTTGTAAAGCCACGGCCACGCCGCGGCACTGTCGTTCCCGACGAAAATCTGGACCACGTTTTTCGACCCGACGTCGCCCACGGCGAGGCAGTGCGCCGCCGTCAAAACGACGCGGGGCGAGACCACGGTGCCGCTGCAGGTGCGGCTGACCTGCTGATTCCACACGACCACCGACACGACCGACTTGTCACCTTTGTCGACGCTGCCGCCGATGATCTCGCTCTCTTCCACACCGATGGCGCGCGGGTCTTCCGTGAAGTCCTCCTCCGTCGCAACCACGCAGCCGCCAACGGACCATGCGAACAGCGCCAGCGCGGCAACGACGGCGGATCGGGCCAATTGGAGCCGCGCAGCGCAAACGCGGAGCGTGGCTAATTCGGTCTTCATGGCGCAACACATACCAATCCGTATGTTAAAGTCCAACCCTGCATCATGAGGCGTCTGCAAATGTCAGTTCGCATCGCTGACGGCCTGCTCTTCAGCCGGGAAGGCCCAAAGACGCCGAAACTCGCCCAGCGACACCGGTCTCGATGCCTAGCCGGCTCGGAGTTTTGACGGCCAGCCGGAGGAGCCAGCCGAAGGGGACCGCCGAGAAGCGGGTATTCGGCGAGCCACCGACGGTAGCGTGCCATCGAAGCGCGCAGCCTTTTGAAGCTGTCAAGCAGCGAGAAAACCGCACGCTTCGAGAACCCGCAACGACCCCGTGCGAGCGTGAACGCCACCGTCGCCATAGCGACTTACGAAAGGACGGGGCATGCTGCCCGCGTGCGACTCCCCCCCAGCATCTTTGCGGTTGTTGTGTCATCCACGCTCGGGTGGGGCTGCGGCACGGACAGCCCGTCCACGAGCGGCGGCGGCACCACGAGCGCACCTCCTGAGATCGGCACCGTCGAAGCCTTCGCCGAGTTGACCGGTTCGAGCGAGGGGCTCGCTTTCGGCCCGGGCCCTGACGGCAGCACCGTGCTCTACGTCGGCTCGCGTGACGGGAAAATCGTCCGCGTCGCAGCGGATGGAAGCGTGAGCAACGTGGTCGCACTCCCCCACCCTGTCGGCCTCGCGTCGAGCGCAGACGGGACCTTGCTCGCGTGCGGCAGCACCGACGAAAGCGACAACGCTCCCACGGTCATCTGGCGCATCACGAAAGAGGGCGAGAAGTCTGTCCTCGTCGACGGCGGCGCGGAGCCGTTTCAGCAAACGAACTTCGTCGCGGTCGCCCCGGATGGATCCATCCTCTTCACCGACTCGAAGGCGAACCGCATCTACCGCGCCGACGGCGATGGCACGCACCTTCAACTCGTCAGCGACAGCGTCTCGTTTCCGAACGGCATCGCGTTCTCGAAGGACGGCGCCACGGCGTACGTCGCATCTTGGGACGCCAAAAAAGTGATGGCCTTTCCGTCCGGCGCGGACGGCACGTACGGTACCCCAGCCGTGTTTTCGAACGATGTGCCGAGCGTCGATGGCATCGCCACGTTCGCGTCCGGGGATTTGCTCTACATTGCGACTGGAGACGGGGTCCTTCGCTACGGCCAGAACGGAGTAAAAACGACCTACGCCCCCGCCCCAGCGATCGGCCTGCCTGCCAATGGCGCGTTCGGTGTCGGCGCGTTCGGCGAAGGCTGGGTGTACATCACGAGCCTCATCAGCAAGACGCTCTGGCGAGTCTACGTTGGCGAAGCGGGCGCACCACTACCGGCAGGCTCAGCGAGCGCGGCACCGTGAGCCCGGTGGCTCCACGCGCAAAAGCAGGCTGAGCCACACCGACGAGCTCCCCGCACTCCCCCAAAGCTGCACATGAGCAACCGCGTTAGCAGGGATCCTGACGCTGATGCGTGCTCACAAATTCTGCCGGGTGGGGGCTGGACCCCGACGTGCTCAGATGCTCCGAGAACACGTCGCCGAACCCATCTCCCTCATCCGGTGAAGAAGGGTTCGGCTGTGACGCAGACGGGCTCTTACCGTCGGCTCAGGGCGTGATGAC
>CANMZR010000511.1 GCA_947502375.1 Polyangiaceae bacterium | reverse complement strand
GGTAGTCGCTCCATCCCCGCGGGGATACATGAGCGACGCCTCGCGTCACGGTAGCCACCGTGACCGTCTCACCCTGTCCGCATGCCGGCGATTTGCGTGTCCGCATGCCGGCGAGATCCGCGTACCAGGGCAAAAACCTTCAGGGGTCGGTCTTCGGCTGCTGAGCGATAGGCATGCGACCGATGGTCAACGTCCCAGCGAAGATCCCCAACGTGAGCAGGAGGACAAACAAGTGGCTCAACCGCGCTCCGCTATAGCCAAGGGCTGCAAACGGGGCCAGCGCGGCCAGGTACCAGGGGACGATCTTCATGGGGGACTCCGTCGGTGGAATGCTTGGTGGGCTGTTCAACGCCGTTCTTGCAGAACGTCTTCCCGAAGAGGGAAGGAAAGGAACCGGGGCAGCTGGGGTTGACCTTCAACGCTGACTCAAACCACCCGCCGTGGGGTGTAATCCAATGTAGGCTAAGATACCACTCGGAGTGCGAAGTAGGCAAGTTTTACTCGCGCTTCGTTTTCGGCTCAACTCATTTCGCCTTCAGGGAACGATTGTCGCCTTCGGCGAACGATTTTCGCAACTCAGTCGTCCCGCGGCTCCATGCGCCCAGTCAGCTTCTCCCAGAGATGCCAGCTACCGACGAATGCCACATAGGAAACCACTACGGCGATCACGTAGAGATCCCAGATCATGATGCGCCCCATCCAATAGTTCGCGAGCTCGAGGTGCATCATTCGAGTGACGACCCAGCCGATGAAGGCCAGGAACAAAACGGCAGAAACCCCGTACAAAGTTCCAAAAAACCACTTCATCGCGCCGCAGGGTTAGCACGAAAGCGAGCGCTCGTCATGGAACCGAAAGGACCGCTTCTTCTGCGCCCTGAAAGCGCACCGGGAGCTCGATGTGCTCCGCCGAGCCGTCGCGTCGCTCGACCGTCACCGCTGCACGCACCTCGCCCGCGCGCGTCTGAACGTGAGTCGCAAGGCGTCGAGGCGCTCCGCTTTCAAAGGACCAACGGGATGAGGAAAGCACATCCTTCGCGCTGTCAAACCAGCGCAATTCGACCCCAACCACGGTTTCTGGGGCCGCGAAGCGCAGGCTGACGGCCCGGTCTCTCGGTATCACGCGGTCGAACAATGGGACCGACGCGAGCCCTGCCGCGAGCACCAGGAGGAGCGGCCACCGGCGCTTTCGAGAAGCCACCGGTGCAGAGCCCGTCGAAGGCTCCTCCTCCGAAAGAGCTTCCGGACTGACCGAAGTCATCTCATCGGACGAACGGAGACTCGTCATCGTGTCGGCGCATCGGGAGCGCCAGCCGCACCGACGGAAAACGAACGAATATGACGGATCAGCCCAACCACGACTTTTTCCGGCAACTTATCAAACGCCGGCATTTTGTTGCGCCCGCGTCGGACGGTGGCCACGAGAGCCGCATCGTTGATGCTCGCGAGTTCGGGACGCGTCAGGTCGGGAATGCGCAGCATCTGCCCTTCCTGGGTGTCGCCTCGCCCGCCAAGGCCGTGGCAGACCGCACAGTTCTGACGCCACGCGACTTGCACCAGCGTTTCGTCCTCGGTCGCTTCCGAGGAGGCAGCCACCTGCCCGAGGTTGCGCTGCTCCCCCTGATGGTCGGCCGGTTCCCACGCCCGCCGCACTCCTTCGTCCTTGCATCCGCCGAGAAGGGCGAGTGCGAGGACGACAGGGTGAGGCGATAATTTCATTGGGGAACGGCTCCGAATGCGCTCACTGACAGACGTTGCCGGCGAGGGAGCCGCCGCCGTCGATCGGAAGCCCAGCAATGGCACTGCCGTTCAATTCCGCATTCACGAAGTCAACGCGGCGATTGGTCGCTTTGTCGTCCGCGTTCTTTTCCGGGTTGACCTTGAGTTGGGTCTCGCCAAAGCCGACGGCGACGAGGCGCTTGCAGTCAATTCCCTTGAAGACGAGCCATTTTGCGACGGCATACGCGCGAGCTTGGCTTAGAACCATGTTGTGCGTGTTGTCGCCGCCGGTGTCCGTATGACCCTCGACGCGATGTTTCGTGACCTGGGGTGTTTGCCGTAGGTACTCGTACACGAGCTCGAGAACGGCATCGCTTTCAGGCTTGAGGGTGGCCTTGTCCTCGTTGAAGAGCACGGGACCGGGCAACTCGACCTTGTTGTTTTTGATCTCCGGGAGCTTGAAAACGCGGATATGACGCTTCATGGGCGCTTCTGCGACCACCACGACAGGCGGCGGAGGAGGAGGAGGAGGAGGCGCGGTCTTTTTTGGGACGACGACGATGCAACCTGCCGTGGCGCCGGCGACGACCGCGACGCAAAGAAACCCGAGGAAAGATAATCGCATTGAAACCTGTGCTCCGAATGAAGGTGACAAAAAATTTGGCATCGTTCCCTGATGACGACACCCGGGCAGGGCTTGGCGGAATTCGCGCGAACCCAATTTCCCGTGGACGTTTGCAGAAGTACCGCGTTGCAACGGGGAATGAAATGCGGAAAGCGCGCCAACCATCAAGATTGACGCGCTAGTTGGTCACGTCGCAGTGCGACGTCGCCCGTTCCTCAGTCAGCCGGTTGGAGCGGCGGCTCGAGGTCCTGAACGCCGCGTCACTTCCCGCCAGCTCCGCCAGCTCCGCCGGCACCCATCGACATCGCGCACGGGTCCTCCTTCGGCGGGCTCGTATCCGAGACCTTCCCGAGCTTCGCGATGCCGGCTTCGAAGCCAAGACCGATCGAGATGGCATCGCATTCTTTGGAGGGGTTCTGGCCGCCGTCCGCGCCGATATCCGCCGCCTGGCGAATGCTCTCGGCGATGCTTTCAAAGGTGCTGCCCGTGCAGAGCTCCGCGCTGAACCCGCCGGCAACCTTCTTCAGCTCGTTGATGAGTGGTTCGACAGGGAGCACCCCGGCGATGTTGCCGTTGGTCGCGCTCTTGCGGTCGCCTGCGATGTCCATCGTGATGACGGCATTGCGGATGCCGAGGGTCAACGTGAATCCGGCCACCGAGAGTTGAAGATCGAGG
>CANMZR010000510.1 GCA_947502375.1 Polyangiaceae bacterium | reverse complement strand
GCCACCGGCACACTCGAGGGCGCACTTTCCGGCGGCGCAGACCTCGGCCGTGGCGCACTTTTCAGCGCACGCGCCACAGTGATTGCGATCGACGAGGAAATCCGCGCAGACCGAAACGCCAGCGCCGCCGCCTGCACCATCGAGCGCGCATTTGTCACTGCCCTTCGGACAGCTGACGTCGCAGCTTCCCGCGACGCACACCTTTCCGTCCGTACACGCATTTCCGCACGCCCCGCAGTTCGACGGGTCAAACCGCGGATCGACGCACGCGCCGACGCAGAGCTTTTGCGGCAAGTTGCAAGAATCTCCGCCACCGCTACCCGAAGTGTTCGACTCGGTCGTTTTGCAGGAAGCGGCGAGCAGCAGCGTCAAAGCCAAAAGGCCTCCGGCGGTACGAAGGAAATTCTTCATGATGGTGCAAGTACGATCAAACATACGGGTCGCTCCATGCAAAATCGTCGGCTGCGGCCAATCGGCGGCCGTTGTTTTGCTGTTTTGGCCGTTCGCTCGGCAGCTTCCAAGGGCAGGGATGGATGAGCAAGTGCCATGAGCTGCAAAGCAAGCTGGTACGGAACCACGATCCCGAGCAGTGCGATGAGCCGCGCAAGTGAGCCGCTCACGTGACTCACTTCGACATCGAGCCGTTCAATCCACGGTTGGCGTGAAAGTTTGCACGTGTCGCAGCGGAACGTCGGCGGGCGAAATCGGTCAACTTTGGCGGAACCGCGCGATCGTGCGCGACGGGTGCGCGATCATGGCTACGCCGTCGAAGAGAAGATGCCGAACCCGAAGACCTGCCTGGCGGCAGTGTGAGCCTGAACGTTGCGGGTGTGGAGCCGTTGCAACGGGGACAGTCCCGGTTCAAATCGTCAACCCCTTCAACCCTTGGTTGGGGTCGCCCGCGAGGTCCTTCCGATCTTTCAAAGGAGAGACCATGAAAAAGCCTCCCGAAACGACCACTGTCCCGACGAGGATCCGCATCGGACCGGCGTCGCTCTTGAGGGCCATGGCGTCCGGCTCCCCAAAGATCGCCAGTGCAACGTCGACTCCAACACGCCGTAACGCTGCGCCACCGTGACGACCGTCCTGCCGCGCTCGACCTTGTCACAGCGCCTCACCCAGAATTCCTTTGGATGTTTCGCCACGGCCTCAGAGTGAACGCCTCTCGGCGTGCTGTCGGGAGGTCGCTGGCCGGAGGGTTACGCGCGAACCGCGAGCACAAACGGCTTCAGCGGGAAAAACCTCAACCATCAATCATTGGCAGACGTTGCCGGCGATCCTGCCACCGCCGTCGAGCGGGAGTCCACCGATGGCCTCGTGGTTGATCTCGGCATCGATGAAGTCGACGCGGCGGTTCGTCAGGCGATCCTCCGGCGTTGTTTCCGGAGTGATCTTGAGACGCGTCTCGCCAAAGCCGACGGCCACGAGGCGGTTGCAGTCGACGCCCTTCGCGTGAGAACGTACGCAAAACTGTCGTGGAGGGTGTACGCAACTTCCATCCATGATCCCATGTGGTCTTATGCGAAAGGTCGTAAAAAGGCTGACAGATCAAGCGCGCCGGCTCAAAGGACAGGCTCGATGCGATACACCCAGCCCTTGAGTTTGTCGGCAAAGTAGAGCCGGCCATCGGGTCCAAACGCGAGGCCCGCCAGCGTGCCAGGTGGCATCCCGGTGTCGAGCATGCGCACGAGCTTTCCATCGAGGTCGAACGCGTACAGCCGACTTGTGGCATTGTCGCTCACGAACACCAGGTCATCGTGCAGCTCGAGGCCGCTCGGCGCGGTCAACGTCCCCGGCGGCACGACCTCTTCGAGCATCGCTCCGTCGATCCGTTGGTACACCTTGAGGTCGTCGTAATTTGGTGTTGCTTTGCCTGCGGGTGTACCGCTTTCCATCGCAAGCTTGATGATGCGCGCCTTCCCAGTGTCGGCCACATAAAGCTCACGGCTGGTGGGGTCGATCGCCATGTGGCTGGGTATGCCGGGTGCGCGTGTGAGCTGCCCTTGCACATAACGGCGCATCTCACCATCGGAGTGATCTTCCTGACCGGGCCCGTGGTCGAGCTTGAAGTCGTAGCGATCGAGCGAGCCAAGCTTGCCGTTGAACACCCAGTAACTGTTGGCCTGATCATGAGCGATGCCCATGCTGAACGGCGAGCCGTGGAGCATGTCGAGGTGCGCGCCGTTGCCCCCTAGCGGCTGCTTGGTGAACTTCATGGTATCCGAGGACCACAACGTGGGCCCGATGTAGTCCACCTGGTCGTCGAGAAAATTGGCGGTACGCGCCTCGGCGCACGACGCGAACGTGTCGTTGGCGCCAAAGGCAAACGCAGGGGCGCGTCGCATGAAATGCCAGGCGTTGGGATCCTTGTAAACTTTCCAGCTCACGTCGGGCATTCCGGCGTTCACGACGATGGCGACGGTGCTTTCGAGCGCGGCGCAACCAGCCGCCGTCTTGTTGTCCTCATCGCAAGGCTTCGAGCTCTCGAATTCGCGGCGCAACACCCACAGCTCGTTCGGGCGGGTCGGATGAAAGCCGATGTCGGTCGCCTCCAGCGGTTGGTCGGGCTGGTAGACAGGCACGATGGCCACCGACGCGGGGGTCCCGTCACCGACACCGAGCTGATGCCCGATCGGCAGCGCCTGACAGCTGCCATCCTTGCCGCAGAGCGGCTTGGCCCCCGAGCACTGTGTGCTGGTTCTGCACTCGGGCTGCTCGATTGGTGACTCGGACGAGCTCTCGGTCGTGCACGAGCCGAGTGCCGCAATAAGGGTGAACAAACAAGGCAGTCGCATGGTGGTTCTGTAGCAAAAAACGGGTCGCTTGTCGCAGCGCTCGTCGTTTTTTGTGCTGGCACGACTGCGCCGAAAGGCCCAAAAAAGGATGATTCTCCCTGATCCTTCCCTCGATCGTGTCTCACCCACGACTGCGCCGAAAAGGTCCCGCGATCGATCTACCTTTCCCACCAAATCACTGCTCACCCACGACTGCGCCGAGAAGGTCCCGCGATCGATCTACCTTTCCCACCAAATCACCGCTCC
>CANMZR010000509.1 GCA_947502375.1 Polyangiaceae bacterium | reverse complement strand
TCCGATCTCTTCGGCTCGACACGCCAATGGAGAAACAGCAACTCCTGCCAGCGTTGGAAGCCCGCCGGGCGCCCTTTCGGACGCGGCTCCGGGATCGTGAGCGAGCCAGTCATTGGTGCGAGAAGCATTCGGTGCGCCGGGGAGTTCGTCAAGCTACAGGTTTTTTCGGTCCTTATCACTTACCCCTCGATTCATTGGAATCGAGGGGTAAGTAAACGGCAGTACCCACGGTGGCCGTGCAACTCGCGGGTGCGCTTGCGGAGGGGCCGTCTGCGCGCAATCATTCCGTGATGAAGCTGTTTTACACGTCGACGTCGCCGTTCGTTCGCAAGTGCCTCGTCGTGGCGCACGAGCTTGGGATTGCCGAGCGCATCGAGACGGAGGCCCTGCGCCCTTCGCCCACCGAATTGAGCCCGAGGTTGTCCGCGGTGAACCCGCTCAACAAGATCCCCGCGCTCATCACGGAGGACGAGACCGTGCTCTACGACTCCCCGGTTTTGTGCGAATACCTGACCTCCCTCGTGCCGCTGCAAACGCTCCTTGCAGCGGCTGGCCCTCGGCGTTGGACGACGCTGCGCCGGCAGGCCCTCGCGGATGGGATTCTGGACTCGGCGGTGCTCGTGTTTTACGAGCGCCAGCAGCGCCCGGCGCCGCTTCGGTGGGAGGCCTGGCTCGTTGGCCAAACCCGAAAGGCGTGCCAAGGCCTCGACGCGTTCGAGCTGGAGGCTCCTGGCTTCGGAGATACCGTCGATGTGGGTCTCATTGCCCTGGCGGTGACGCTCGGCTGGCTCGAGTTCCGCAACGTGCTCGACGACGTTCGTTCCTCCCGCCCCCAGCTTTTTTCCTGGTATGACGTCTTTTCTCAACGAACCTCGATGCTGGCTACGTTGCCGAGAGCGTGAAGGCTTGCGTGGCCTCTGGGCGCTGGGGAAGCTGCCAGCGTTTCGTTGGCCGCGTATCGTTAAAGCCCCCCGTTTTGGTGCTCAGGCAGCCTCGTTCCAAACGCCAAAGACCGACTCGTACGGCCGACAGGCCCGGAGTCCGCTAGGGCTGTTTATTTTCACTTAGCCGATATTTCTGGCGAATGTCAGTTGGCTTGCCAGACAAAGCCTTCTTGTGAAGTTGACAGACTGGCCAGCCGGCCTATATGGTTCACGGGGTCGGCAGTAGCAGGAGAAAACCATGCGAAGTTCTGCAATTTCAACGGGCATCGTGTTCTGGTTCGTGGCGGGAATGGTCGGCTGCGGGGGTACGCCGGTCGCCGCTGAGCGGGTGGCGAGCACCGATTGGAACATCGTCAACGGGAAGGAAGACTTCGGCGATCCTGCAACCGTGTACGTCGATCTTGGCGGCGGTTCGTGCAGCGGCACGCTCATATCGCCCTCCGTGGTTCTCACGGCGCAGCACTGCACCGAGGGGGTCTCGACGAGCTCCATCGAGGTTTTCTTCGGCAACGACGCGAACGGAGCGGGCACCTGGATCAAGGCCGTGCACCATGCCGACAATCCCGAAGGCCAGCCCGGGGGCCCCGGGGACCTCGCGCTCATCACCCTCGCGAAGCCAGGTCCGACGACGCCCATCCCGATAAACGAAGTCAATCCGTCGACGTTGATTGGTCACGACGTGCACATCGTAGGTTTCGGAGTGACGAGCGAAAACGGGAGCGATTCGGGTACGAAGCGCCACGGCTTCACCAAGCTCCTGTATTCGGAGCCTGGGCTCATTTACACGAACGTCAAGCCGTCTTCGACCTGCTACGGCGACAGCGGTGGTCCCACTTTCATCCAGTTGAACGGTCAGGATTACGTGATGTCGGCGACGTCGTTTGGGACCGCTGCCTGCGGCGACGGTGAGGATGCCTCGGCGCGCACCGATGATGCCGCGACCTGGATCAAATCCTACATCGCCTCGCACGATTCGAATGCCGGTCCTTCCGTGTCTTGCGGCGCGGACGGCAAATGCGCGGTCGCCTGTGCGGAGCCCGATCCGGATTGCCCCTGCGCGGCCGACGGCTTCTGCACTCAAGCCTGCGCCGACTCGAAGAGCGATCCCGATTGCGCGGGCTGCGGTCACGATGGCACCTGCCGTCAGGACTGCCCGTCAATCGATGACGATTGCTGCACGACCGACGGCAACTGCTTTCAGGCCTGCGGTAGCTTGGACGCAGATTGCGGCGGTGGCGTGAGCGTCGGCGGCGGCGGTTCGACGAGTGGTGCCGGTGGCTCCTCGGGCGAAGAGGAATCGACTGGTGCCGGAGCGAACGGTGCGAATCCGAATTCACGAAGGGCGCCGGGACCGCTGCTCTGGACGGGCTGCTCGGCTGCTCCTGGCGCGGTCGGCGGGGACGCCTGGTTCCTCGGGCTCGCAGCCATCGCTGCCGCCTCGCGTGTCCGGAAGAGTCGCCGGCTTGCCTGAAAAGTCGCCGAACGTTACTCGATGCGCACCCAGCCGCGGCGCACGCTCTGGCCGCCTTGCTGGTCGCGAGTGACCGCCCACATGGAAACGAGGCCCGGCTCGGCCGGCGCGATCCAGGTGGTCTCGTGGTCGGTCTGGTAGCCCTTCGACGAGTCACTCACGAGCTTGACGCCCGCGCCGAGGGTCCCGCCGTTGCTGAAGTAGCTAACCCAAACGCTCTCCCGCAAAGCACCGCCGAACTCTCCTCCGGTGTTCGGCAGTGGCGTCGCGACGTCGGGAATGCTCGCGCTCAACGTGTGCTCTTGGCAGGCTGTAAGCTCGGCAGATTTCGCGCAGCCACTCTTCGCGCGCTCCTCCGCGCCGACGGGACAAGCTGCAACGGTGGGCGCGTCCTCAGGGTTCTCAGAGAGCTCCGTGTCGTCGAGTAGGAGTGCGGTCGTCGGCGGATTCTCGTTCGAGCGACCGTCCGCGAATGCGTAAATTTGAGTGTAACCCGGGACAAAACTGTCCGCGCCTTGGGGCTGCCCGTCCGCATCGAGGCAGCGCAGTGGAAACTCGGGCACGGCGCCGTTCTGCGCGAACTCCGCCGGCGCAAGGGTACCGGCGCAGGCGGCAAAGAACACGTACTCG
>CANMZR010000508.1 GCA_947502375.1 Polyangiaceae bacterium | reverse complement strand
TGCTCTTGACCCTGACGGTGTTGACGCTCCTGCGCACGGTGTACCCGCGCCGTAACCCAAAGTTTTTGCTTCCGTTCGCCTTCGCGGTGTTCGCCGCGGCAGGCGTAGCCCCGCTCGTCGTCTCCAACCCGATGAACCTGATCGTCGCCGAGCATCTCGGGATTGGCTTCAATCGTTATGCGCTCGTGATGACCCCCGTTGCACTCGCCGGCTGGCTGACGACCTACGCGGTCCTCGCTTGGTATTTCCGCGGCGTCCTTGAAGACGACGCCCCTGCGCTCGGCGCGTGGCCGCACACCCAAGCCGCTCTCTCGATCCATGCTCGGGTCGTGGTGGTCACCGCCGCGGCCACGCTGCTCGCTTACCCCGTCATGGCCTTTCTCGGGATCCCCCTTTGGCCGGTCGCGGCAGCGGGCGGACTCGCCTGCGTGCTTGCAAGCGTGCGCGCGGGCCACAGCGTCGCGACCCTCGCGCGCGGCGTGGCGTGGCCGGTCTTTCCCTTTTTGACAGGGGTGTTCGTCGTTGCCGTCGCGCTCGAGCGCATTGGCGTCGTCGGATGGCTGCACGAATTCTACGCGACGAGCGCTCACCGCTTGCCAACGATCGGCGTCGTCTCGGCGCTTGGCTCGGCGGTGCTGAACAACCATCCGATGTCGGTTTTGAACGTCTTTGCGCTCAACGGGCTTGCAGGCGGCGACACCAACGCCTTCGCCGCACTCGTCGGTGGTGATCTCGGCCCGCGACTCCTGCCCATGGGGTCCCTCGCGTCACTTCTTTGGTTCGACGTACTGAGAAAGCATGAGGTGACCATGAGCGTGAGCGAGTTCGTTCGACTTGGCGTCCTCGTCACCATCCCTACACTCGCCGTGTCGCTCGCCGTGCTTGGACTGGTGCAGACGCTCGGCTTCTGAGGCGCGAACGCGGCGCCAGGCACGAGAGCTGCCTCGAGTCGCCGCCGTGTTCAACGGCCACCGCCGCGTTCTGGTCGCTGTCGTCGATGCCCTCGGACCTTTGCAGGCCGAAGCGGCCTGCGCTTGTGCCGCGCTCGGCAGCCTTGGTACGCCGAGCACGCGCCATGTTGCCGCTTACGAACGCGGGGCTTTCCAGCTTCACTTTTCCTATCGGCCTGGGCATGGTCCTCCGATACGACCATCACGTTGTACGGTGACGCCTGCGCGGCGTTGAAGAGCGGCAAAGTCGGCCAGGTGAAGATCGTCACCGGGTGTCCGACCGAGCAGCCCAAGTGACGCCTCCGTTCAGCGGTGCGGGCCGGCCGGTTTTCGCTCCGACCGGTTGGGCCACTCGGCACCGAATCGCGTGACACCTGCGAGTTCGCGCGCGGCCGTGTTCCGTACGAAGGCGAAGCTACTCTGGACGTCGGGCTCCACCGGTGAGCGCAGAGCTTCAGCTCTGACATACTCGAGCACGGTCATGAGGCTGCCTTCGTTTGCGAGCAATTTGTGCAAAAACGCTTGAGCTGGACAATGGATCCGCAGCTCGCTTGCCGACTCGGCGCCTGAATCTTCGCGCGCAGTCCAAGTGAACGCGCCTGACTTGTCGAGCAGCGTGACGGCCTCGACGATCAGACTCTGGTCAACCTCGAACGTCTCGAGTCCGCTGCGCCGCGTTCCACAAACGTAGAGGGCGAGGTTCATGAATTTCAGGACGTTCTTCGGTAACCACTGGACCACGAAGGGCCCAAGCGTCGCCTCCGCGCTCGGGGAATACCGCCCCGCGAGCGTCCCGAGTGCAGCGGCGAACGTATGAATGAGATCGACCAAGTGGGCGAGGGCAACGGCAACGTCGGGCTCACGTTGGTTCCAACGCAAGCACGCGAGCACTTCGGCCTGCGTGAACTTTTTCACCGGATGCGCACGGCGTGTGCTGGCGTCGGCGCCGGCAAGTCCTTCGTCGATCGTGAAGCCGGGCACAAGCTCGCCTTCGTCGATTCGCGGCAGGATGCGCGTGCTGCACGCATGCTCGATGAACCCGTGGAGTACCCCCGGTGGCATCAACCGTTCCGTGGCGGTGATGAAGGCGTGGGAGGCGACGTCGATCTCCCGTTGCGAAACCGTAGCGCCCTGCCGGAGCGCGAAAAAAAGGCTCCGCTTGCACATCGCCCCGAGCTCGGCATCGAGCGTGCTTGCATCGAGCCTAGCCGCGATGGCATCCATGCAGCGTAGAAACTCGGGCGCGTCCGGCGTCACTGGATGACCGTGGGCAGCTTGAGCTTTCCGCCCACGTTGAGCGGCGCCATCAGCAACGGCAAGAGCGCCGACTGTGCGAGTTGGTCCTGTGGTTTCAGGAGCGCTTCGGCCTGCGTTACGGTCTTGTTGAGGTCGAGAATGACGGCGTTCACGCTGACGTCGCGCTGCGTCTGTTGTGCTGCGAGCATCTTTTGCTTCAGCGTGTTCAAGAGCTCCATGTAGGCCGAGAGGGGCGTCTCATTCAGCGGATTTCGGCTCGCCTCGGGAGGCACTCCGAACGACACCGCGCTCTTGAAGGTCGCGGGCACCTTGCTCAGTTTCCATGCGATTTTGTTGACGTCCACGTTGAACCGAAGGCCCGTCTTGGAAGCGAGCGGTTGGTTTAACTTCGCCGGTGATGCCGCCGCCGGCTCCCCCTTGTCGTCCTTCCCTTCGGTCATGCAGGTGGCATATCACGCGCGCGCCCGGGCTTCACGCGGCGGAAGATTGGCTCGACGTCCTGTTGGGCTCCGAGCCGCCCGCAGCTTTCGTCACGCGGATGCGCGCCCGTTTGAAGCTCGCCGATGTGTCCATTCGCGGTCACGCGTCCTAAGCTTCAACCAAACTTAAAAATGTCACCGATTACCATCGCCTCCGTGACGACAACCGCCTCCAAGTAACGGTGCGCAAGCTTCGCGGACTCGTCGAACAAAACCCAGCGGAGCCGCGACTCCTCGCGACGACCGCCGATGGCTATGCCCTCGGTGGGGTGAAGCTGCTCTTGCGAAACAGGCTCACAGAGCCAGCCGAGGAGCGCGTCAAGGCAAGCGTCACGGGTCTGTGTCCCGCAGAGGTTCGTCTCGCCTTTGACCT
>CANMZR010000507.1 GCA_947502375.1 Polyangiaceae bacterium | reverse complement strand
CGTTTGTGAGGCTCGTAGGGGACCTGTCCGAGCCAGACGCTGCACTTTTCTCGGACAACATCGTCTCGAATGAGACTTCGTTTCTGTAGGTCGCCGAAAAACTGCGACGGCGGGTTCCCGAGGGTCGGGTGTACGTCGGCGTGGGGCCTGAGCAAAATTTCAGCTACATCGCACTCACGCGGGCAAGTGACGCCTACATCCTTGATTTGCGACGTGGCAATCTGCTGCTCCAGTTGCTCTACAAAGCGGCATTCGAGCGGGCCCATTCGCGTTTGCAATTTTTGCAGCTCCTGTTCGCTCGTGCGGCACCCGAGCCGGAAGCCGAGACCGACACCGTGCCCCTCGAGACCCTCCTCGCCAAGCTCGACATCGAGCCGCTGACGGACACCTCGTTCACCACGGCTCACGGGCTGTTGCTCGAGCGCCTCGACGCCGTGGGGCTGCCGCTCGACGCTCGCGATCGCAGCGAACTTGCGGCGCTGCATCGACGCTTTGCCGCGCACGGAAGCCGCCTTCGCTTCACCCTCAAACATGGGGGCGCACGCGCTTACCCGACCCTGGGAGAACTGGCTATCGCGACCACGCCCGGAGGCCGTGCCTTGGGTTTTCTCGCCGATCCAGTGGCCTTCCGGTTCGTCCAAAGCCTCCAGCGTGCCAACCGGATCGTTCCACTCGTCGGGAATTTCGCGGGTGACCTGGCCCTCCCCGGGCTGGCTCGGAAGCTGACGGACGAAGGTCAAATAGTGGGCGCACTCTACGTCTCTAACGTCGAGCAATACTTGCTTGCAACGCCGTCGTGGAAGCGCTGGCGGCGCAACGTCGCGAGCCTTCCCACCGACCCATCGAGTGTGTTTGTGCGGGCCTATCTTGACCAGGGTCAACGACATCCGCAACAGTTGCCGGGGCACCGGACGACCACGACCCTCCAACCGGTGGCTGCCTTTCTGGCGCGGACGCGCCCCTACCCTTCGATGCTTTCCCTCGCGACGGATGCCACGGTTCCGATGGCACACGATCCGGAGCCATGAGCGCCTTGGGCCATCCGTGATACGCGGAAACGATGCGCAAATTCGTGTGTTCCATGACGTACGAGACGCACCCCGAGGTGACGGAGGCCGACCGCAAATGGCTCCGCGCCGAGCTGGTTGGACGACGCTGGCTCGAACACGTGGAAGGTAAAAAGCTGCCCTCCAATGCGGTCTTCATGGTGCGCAGTGCCGGCGACGAGGAGACGACGGACGACGTCCACGAGGCCTGCACACGCGAGCTGCGCGCCGCCGCTCAAGCCGTCCGTAAGAGCGGGCGAGCGCTCACCGTGACGCGGGCCTGGATCCACGTGAGTGGCGGTGGCACCTACGGGCCGGTGGCCGGAGACGTCGCCTCACCGGAGGGGTAACGGGCCTCGTCACCATCGTTCGTGAATCATCCAATGTTAGGGAGCCGGCGCGCCCTCGAGCGGGATCAGGAGCTCCGCCGAATGCGCCTCTACCTGCACCACATCCAGGGGCTCGTAGCCCAGGGCTCCGGGCTCTTTGCCCATCGCGAACACCGTGCCACCGCCGAGCGGTCGCACCCGACGCATGGGAACCGTCAGCGGCACGGGCACGAGGCCGTCGGTCGGATTCACGTAGATGACCCCTTTCTCGAAGTGCCGCACGAACAGACCACTCACGCCCACGAGCTTATCGATCGACGCCGCAGATTCAAGCGGGGCCCCTAGCTCCACGCCCCATTCGGGGTACCATTCGAGCGCGGAGGAGTGCTGGCAATCGAGGTAGGTGTGCCCGCCTTTTGTGAGCAAATAAATACCGAGCAAGTAACGTCGAAGCGGCACGTTGGACTCGGAATCCAGGCGGCCCTTGAGGATGACGTTGTGGCCCTCGGTCAGCGCGAGCACGCGGTTCATCCAGCTCAACCAGGGACTCACCGAGAGGGTCGCCGAGGCCGTGATGTCGATCACGACCCCGCTCGCAACAGCGTCATTCGTCGTGTCCCATGGCTCCGTGAGCGAGCCCACTTCGACGAACAACGGCAAGCTCTTCGCGGCCAGCTCCGAAGTCACGAGCGTGACCCACTTTTCCCACGCCTCGACGAAGGTGAGGCCGGCGAGTTGGGGCAGCGTGTTGACGACGACGCCGGTTCCACTGAGTCTCGGATCCGCGGGCTTCAGGCCCTCCTGCGACACGCTGAGTGGCGAGCCTGCGGTGGCGACCACGCCGTCGTCATCGCCGAGCGTCGCTTGCTGCACGACGGAATCGGACCAGTAGCCCACAAAATCGGTGCTGCTGACGTCCATCAACCACTTTCCGTCGGCTTTGCTCTGGACTCGCTTACCGCCTAGCTCATGCCAGAACCAGGGTTCATGGGATTGCACGGCGGCGTAGTCGCTGCCCCACGTGGCCCCATCGAGGATGAACTCGAGGTCCTCGGTCGCTTGCCACATCGCCAGATGCTCGTGGAGCACGACGAACGCGGGTCGGTGCACGCGGATGGCATTCGAGGTCACCTTCAGGAGTTTTCGCGAGCCGACGTAATGCTTCGCGACAAACTCAAGCTGAGCTTGGCTCAACGCCGCGGGCAAGCGACCGACGAGCAGGGCCGTGACGGCGCTCGTGTCCGGCAACGCGCGCGGCCCGACGAGCATCCCACCGGCACCACTCGACGAGGCGCCGCTCGAGGTCACGCTCGTGGACGCACCCACGCCACTGCCGCCCTCGCCACCCGACGCCCCGGTCGTGCCGTGACTCGCCGAGCCCCGGCTCCAACATCCCGCGACGACGAGCGCGAGCGACAAGGCGCTGCCAACCGAAAGCGCGCCCGATGCTCCGTGGCTTTGTCTGCCCCTCATCCCTTGACGGCTCCCGCCGTGAGTCCCGACACCAGGTGCCGCTGGATCCAATAAAAGAGCACCATGACTGGGGCCGAAACAACCAGCGCACCCGCCGCGAAGGCCGGCCAATTCGCATCGTGCTCACCAATATAACGCTGCAAAACCACCGGCAAGGTGAAGAGCTCCTCTCGCCCCAACAGCGTCGCCGCCAGGATGAACTCATTGTACGCGCTC
>CANMZR010000506.1 GCA_947502375.1 Polyangiaceae bacterium | reverse complement strand
GGTAGTGTGGAACCAACGAGAACACGAACCGCCTTCTTCGGCAGTGCTTCCCCGACGGCACGGACCTATCCACCTTCTCGCAGCGCGACCTGAACAAGATTGCAGAGCGACTTAATGAGCGTCCGCGCAAGACGCTCGGCTTCCTCTCGCCAGCCGAGAAGCTCGAGTCGGTGTTGCCTTGACGGGTTGAATGCGCCGCGGCTATTTTTAGGAGCGAGTTCTCCGCCTGCAGATCTCAGAGCGCGCGACGCAGCCCCTCGACTTCTTCGCGTTCCCCCTGACTCGGCTGAACGCCGCGTGTGAGCTCGGATTCGAAGCGTTCACGCTACCGGAGCCGCAGGCTGGGACTGACCCCTCATGCCCTGGATACCTCGGCGATTGTCTTCGAGCCGCGAGCCATCAGGCGGCGAACGGCGTCCATCTTGAACGAATCGGGGTGTGATATTCGATGTTGCATGGGTGAACTTTCCCGGAGCGCAGTCGCTTGCGCGGTGTCCACCAAAGCGGGGGGAAGCTCAATCCGCTTCCAAAGGACGCGTTAGCCTTTTGCAAATCGCAACGAAACGAAAGACACTGCTTCAAATGATGACCGCCAGAGAGCTTCGCCGTGTGTTCCAAAGGATCCTCACTGTGTCGCTCGCCTCCGGGTGTGGAGGTGAGATCGATCGGTCGGAGTTCACATTGAACCTGTGTTCCACAGGGGCAAACAACCCGCTCGCGGGAGTGACGCCTGCGAATGTTGTGGACTACATGGAGCTCCGGTCGGGGGTATCTTTGAATGACCCGACCATGTTCGCACTGGTCGCAAAACAGGGGCTACCATGCGCAAAGGCGACGACGCCAGCGTGCGCAGATACGCTCGCGAAAACATTTTCGGCCGACGGGTGGAGCACGAGTACCGGGGACGATATCGGCCCTTCGTTCAGGTACCTGGTGGTCACGCGAGGCGATACGGTCGAGACAATCACATCACTCGCGAGCTTAAAACAGTTCCTCGCGCCCATCGACAACGAAAACGAAGCCGTGTTTCTTCTCGGTGCGGCATTGCCAACGCACAGCCTCCTGTGCGACGGAAACAATGCACAGCTCGTTTCGGGGGGATTTAACTTTGCTACGACAAGCGGTTATGCGTGCGGTGAAGGATCGAATAGGGACGAACATGTCGTGAACGTTTCGTCAACAGGCGAGGTGACGATCACCGACACGGTCGTTGTTGAAGAGGGGTCTGCGGGATGCGCAATCGGTCGTCGTCCCGAAGGGTTGGAAGGCGTTGGGGCATCGTGCGCAGAAGACCGAGTGGGCGCGTATTTCGCCAACGCGGCGCGCTTGGAAGCGGCTTCCGTTCACGCATTCGCGCGATTGGAACACGAATTGAAAATGCATGGGGCGCCGGGTGCGCTCATCCGGGAAGCACGGCGGGCGCGGCGGGACGAAATGCGTCACGCACGTATGACACGGGGTTTGGCCAAACGAAACGGCGCCGTTCCGGTGGCCGCGCGTGTGCGTCGCACGGGGCAACGGTCGCTCCTAGCATTCGTGAAAGAGAATGCCGTCGAGGGATGCGTCCGAGAAACCTTTGGCGCGCTTGTCGCGACATACCAATCGACGCATGCGACGGATAAGCATATCGCGCGCGTTATGTCGGTGATTGCAGCGGACGAGACGCGCCACGCAGCGCTTGCATGGCGCGTGTCGAAATGGGCGATGGACAAGCTCTCTGCGGAACAACGTGCGGACGTGGTGGCGTTGCGACGCTCGGCAGTCGGGCAACTGGAACGGGCCCTCGGTACCTCGGACGGACCGGAGCCACGTGCGGGTTTACCTGGCCGAGCGGCATCGCTCGAGCTTCTTCATGCGTTTTCCAATGCGTTGGGAATGCGTGATCGCGCCGACGGCCCGAACGAGCTGGGACCCGAAGCAACATGGTGTTGCTGACACTCGGTAAAGTCCGGTTTTAGCGACAAGGCATTGGTCCGCTTTTTTGGTTTGGTTACGCGGCCTCGAGTGCGGGGTCGTCGAGGTCGATGCCCTCGGCCACGAAGCTCTGCAGGAGCCTCGTGCCCAGGTACACGTTGATGCGGCCGCGTCGTAGGTGGTGATTCCGAGGCGACCCAGCTCCTTGGGAAGCCGCCCCTGCAGCGTGCGCCACCTCCGTTCACTGCGCCCGCGCGCTTGTGGGCTGGAGCCGCACACCAACTCGAGGCCGAGGTCGTCTAGAACACGTTCTACCAGCGTTTTGTTCATGCGACCAGCACCAAGGGTCCGGGCGATGCAGCGCCTTCATCGAGCCGAGCCGGAGTCCGCCGGCCGCTCGGAGGCGCTCTTCGACTGGGTGAGCGGGGCTGAGCCGCGTTTCATGTTGCTCAGCCCTTGTTCTGTTCATCCACCGAATTCGTGGGCCGACAGACGCACCCCCATCATCTTTCCGTTGAAGCTTGCGCGTCCGACGTCATCACCGGCCGCACCAGCGACGACCATCAACGGCATGAGATGCTCCTCCCGCGGGTGCGCACGGCGGGCCGCGGGTGCACTCGACCACTCGAGCAGCCGGGCGTCTCGATCACTCGGAGCTCTCTGCGTCGTGTCGCGGAGCCACGCATCGAAAGACTCCGACACCGGCCGCGCATCCGGATCTCCGAAGCCGCCCATGTTGTGGTAGCTCATGCCGCTGCCGACGATGAAGACTCCCTCATCTCGTAGAGGCGCGAGTGCGCGACCGATAGCGAGGTGCTTCGCTGGATCGAGTCCGCGCTGAAGCGATAGCTGCACGGTGGGAATGTCCGCCGCCGGATAGACGAGCTTCAGCGGTACGAACGTGCCGTGGTCGAACCCTCGATGCCGATCCTCGGCGCTCTCGATCTCGGCAGCGCCGAGCAGTTCGCGCACGCGGGCCGCCACGCTCGGCTCGCCTGGTGCGGGCCACTCGATGGCGTAGGACTCCGGCGGGAAGCCGGAATAGTCGAAGAGCAGCGGCGGCCACTCCGCCGTCATCACGGTCGGTAGGCGGGCTTCCCAGTGCGCCGAAATGACGACGACTGCCTTCGGCGCAACCTTTAATAACCCACACAC
>CANMZR010000505.1 GCA_947502375.1 Polyangiaceae bacterium | reverse complement strand
GGGTGGTAATCTTGATCGTAGGCGCCATCGCGAAAGAACATCGCCCCTTCGTTGTCGATTTGCAAAAGGACAATAGGACCGTCGGGCCATCGCAACGGCGACAGCACCCGCCCGAGCAGCTCGAAGTAGCGTGCCACCTCGTCGCGGTAGGCTTCGCTCGCGTAACTTGGAACCGGAAACATGCGCGGAGGAGCTGGTAACAGAACGGGATTGCCCCGGGGGCTTTTCGCCTGGCAGCGCGAGTCCCAGACGACCCGCTCAGGGATCCCAAAACACGTGAGTTCGGCGTTGATGTGAGGACCGGGCCGAAGGATGGCAAAGAGACCGACCTCGTGTGCCAGCCTCAGAAAGCGAGCGATGTCGCGCTGGGGATCCGTCTCGCCAAGCTCGAGGGCGCCCGGCGCTATTTCGTGAACCGCCCACGGGACGTACACGTCCACAAAACGCATTCCCATGTCCCAGAGCGCGCGCAGCGAGGGAAGCCAGAAGCGCGGCTCGATCCGCCAGTAGTGAACCGAGCCTGAGAGGAGCGGGACCTCCTCGTCACCGATTCTCAGGCCCTGAGGAGAGAGTTGGACGCGCATTCCCTGCCGCTCAGTGGATCATTCCGAGCGACGCGGCAACGAAGTCGTAAACGGGCGCCCAATACACCCCCAGCACCAACGTCGGGATCGCCAGCGCAACCGTCATCACGCCGAAGAGCTTGCGCAGCACGAGTGCTCCCGCTACCGGCGACTCTTCGAGGTACATCACCCGAATGATGCGGGCGTAATAGAAAAGCGAAATCACGCTGTTCAAGACACCGACCACGGCCAATATCCAGTTCCACATCGTCGCCGATTTCAGGAGCGCGGCGAAGAGATAGAACTTCCCGACAAAGCCCACCATCGGCGGGATCCCCGCCAGGGAAATGAGAAACATGGTCATCACCGCCGCCACGATCGGGGCCCGCCTACCAAGCCCTCGGAACGCACTTATCGACTCATCTCCCCCGTTGGCTTCAGCGAGCAAAATGACGACCAAAAAGGCGCCAAGATTCATGAAGCAGTAAGAAACGATGTAAAATACAATCGCTGCGAGGCCGGTCTGATTGAAGACCGAAACGCCCAACAGCATGTACCCCGCGTGAGCGATGCTGGAGTACGCGAGCATGCGCTTCACGTTGTCCTGTCCGAGCGCGGAGAGGTTTCCGACGCTCATCGTGGCCATTGCCAGACATCCCGCAAGCACGGCCCAAGGCGCAACACTTGGCGCGGCGACCGCTCCAGCGGCGAGAACCCCCTTCGCGGACAGCCCATCCATGAAGAACCGGGTCATCACAGCGAGGCCGGCGGCCTTGGGGCCCACCGACAAAAATGCCGTCACCGGAGTCGGCGCGCCTTCGTAGACATCGGGGGTCCACATGTGAAACGGCGCGGCGCTTATCTTGTACCCGAAGCCCGCAAGCATGCAGACGACCCCGACGAAGACGGCTTCCGGGACGTGCCCTTGAACCTTCGTCAGCTCGGCAATCGCGACCGAGATCTCCCCGAGCTTCAAAGAATGAGTGACGCCGTATATCCAGCTCATGCCGTAGAGCATGACGCCTGAAGCGACGCCGCCAAAGATCACGTATTTCAGCGCGCCTTCGCTCGATTTTCGGTCGCCGAGCTTGAAGCCCGCGAGCACGAAGCTGATGAGGCTGACCATCTCGATCGAGAGGTAGATCATCAGCAGGTGGCGACTCGACGCCATCATGTTCATGCCGAGGGTAAGCACCATCAGCAACATGAACATTTCGGAGGCGTTCGTCTTCTCCTTGGAGCGGCCGCGCTCGTCGAGATAGGCAGGCGCAGCGATGAGCAGAATGACGGCCGTGATCACTGCGAACAACACCCGAAAAGTGTTCGCAAAGTCATCGAAGGCGAGCATCCCGTAGAACAAGTTCTTCGGCGCACCGTGACGCTGAAGCGCAGCGAATGAGTAGACGGCCGAGAAACCTAGACCCGCGATACAAATGCCAACGCTCCCAAGGACCTTGGACCGCTCGCTTTTAGCCAGCAGATCCCAGCCAATGACAGCGAGGATCGCAACGATGAGCGCAAGCTCGGCGCCGTAATAGACGAGGCTCTGGAAATTATCGAGGGACGCCATGGCTCAGAGTCCGTTGAGGTGGGTCTGCGAGAGAGTCGCGACAGGCGAAGAAACCGGTCGCCCGGCGCCAAGAGCCACGGCGCTCGCAGGGTCTGAAGAACCTTGTGAAGCCACTTGCGTGGGTCCAGCCGCGTCGATCCAGCGGTGCATTTGAAGGGCCCCCTTATCGACGAGATCGAGCAGCGGACGCGGCCAGAAGCCGAGAACGAGGACGAGGAAAGCGAGCGGTGCGATGCTCGCAAGCTCCCGAGCATTGATTTCAGGGAACTTTCCGCCAGTGGCTTCGAGATAATGGCTCGTGCGCCACTCCTCGCGGAACTTGCCGAGGAACATGCGCTGCAGTGCCCAGAGGTGGTACGCGGCCGTCACAATAACGCCCGTTGCCGCCAACACCGTGAGGCCGCGGTAGCGGGGGAAAGCCCCGATGAAGGTCAACGCCTCGCCCCAAAAACCGGACAGGCCAGGGAGCCCCAGGGACGCCATGAAGGCAAACCCGACCAGCGATGTGTAGAGCGGCATCTCGCTTGCGAGCCCGCCAAACTTGTCGAGGTCGCGGGTGTGGACGCGGTCATAGACGACGCCGACCAGGGTGAAGAGCATGCCCGTGATGAGGCCATGATTGAACATCTGCACCAGGCACGCCTCGATGCCCTGCGGCGTCAGCGCCCCAAGCGCGAGAAGCGTAAAGCCCATGTGGCTGACCGACGAATACGCGACGAGCTTCTTGAGGTCTTTTTGGGCCATTGCGCAGAAGGCTCCGTAAAGGATGCCCACCACGCCCAAGGTCGCCATGGCGGGCGCAGCCCAGCGCGTGGCCTCAGGCAGCAACGTGAAGTTGATGCGAAGGATCCCGTAGGTCCCCATTTTCAAGAGCACACCGGCGAGAATGACGCTGATGGCCGTGGGGGCTTCGACGTGCGCGTCGGGCAACCACGTGTGGAA
>CANMZR010000504.1 GCA_947502375.1 Polyangiaceae bacterium | reverse complement strand
GCCCCGCCGGAAAGTGCACCTTGCTTGGGCTGTCCGCCGCCGAAGAATCAGCCGTCCATCAACTCCGTGAGCGCGCCCGTTGCCATGCGGGTCGCTCCCTCAGTGCCGAACTCGTTCAATTCCGTGTGGCCGGCGAGGTGGCCGAGCGTGTTCCACAGATTCGAGAGCTGCCGGTGTTTTCCCGATGAGATACCGGGATACACGAGTGTACGCCCGCCGGTCTTCAGGCCCATCTTCTCGCCGCCGATGAGCAGCACGGGGAACTCGGTCCCAGTGGAGTGATGCTGCTCGCCGTTGTCGCCGACGTACACGATGACGGTGTTGTCGAGCATGGTGCCGCCATTGCCGCCCGGCTCAGGCGTCGAGGCGAGGAGCCGGGCCATCTTTGCAATCGCGGTGACCTGCGACCGAGTGGCCTTGTGGAGGGCCAATACCGCGTGCGGGTCCTCGGACGAGATGTGCTCGAGATCGTGGCGTCTGACGGACTCGTCGACCGATTCTTTAACCTCACCGTCTTGCGCCTTGTCGATAACGAATACACTCGGGGGGTACGTGACGTTGAAGTCATTGCCGGTCGCGCAGCCGATTACACAAACGCGCGTGAGCCCGCCAATCAGTGCCGCGGTGGCGATGTCCATTTGCGCGGCGAAGGTCGCAAGAGGCCCCTTCAATTCCAGGTTGTCTGACTCCAAATCCGGCAACTGCGGGGCGGCCGTTGCGAGAGCTTCGCTCAGCTCATTTTCGAGCCCGAGCATCGTTGTCTGGCGCTGCTTCAGTAGAGTGAGCGACGCGCGGTAGGCCTCGAGCTTGGCTCTTGGTTCGGAGCCGGCCTTGAGTGGTTTAAGCGCCTCGGCGACGTCGGCAAGTGCGTAGTCCAGCAACTCTCCGCGCCTGGCGAACTCGGCCTTCTGTAACTTGTCCCCCACCGAGCCGAAGAGCGCGGCTAACGCGGCATGGGGCTGCAGCAGCATCGGCGCGGCTTTCCCTTTGTCGTAAGCGCATGTCATGAAGTCCACCGGCCGACCCGGGTCGGTCCCGACGCCGAGGCGAAGCACATCGTAGGGTGTCTCGCCCCGAACGGCCGGGAAGGCGCCGAGGACGCTGTCGATGGTTGGGCCGCCGGGGACGCCGCCGACCGAACGCGACGAACTCAGCGCACCGTGCTCGGCCGAGTGGCCACCGCCCGAAACCCTCGACGAAAGCCCCAGGATCACTGCCGCCTTGTCGATGAGCGAGTCCGCGCCCGGGCCCGCCGCGAGCGGTGAGAGCGCCTTCGCCGTCTTGAGGTCATCCATCACATCCACTTCGAGCAACTCCTCGTGCTTGTAGGCTGAGCTCCACCAGCGCGCGTTGTCGGCGAGCGGGTCGTCCCCGAGCGTCTTGTTTATCGCCGCGCGGGCCGAATCACCGAGCATCGTGACCGGCTCGAAACCGTTGCCCTCGAGCACGATGACGAAGCGGCGGATCTTCTCGTCCGCGGCGCTCGCGATTCGTCCGACCACGGGCGCGAGGAGCGCCGTGCCGGCACCGAGGCCTGCCAGCAACTTGCGGCGTGAGAACGTCCCCAATCGTTTGTGGCTCTTCGGCGTGTTCATCGCGTGCCTCCTTCGCTTGCATCCGAGCGGTACTGGAACGATTCGCTGCCCACCAGGACCTCGAGCATCGAGAAGAACGACCCCTCGCTGTTGAGCGCCGCCTCCATTGCGGTCAGCGTGCAGGCGTCGCTCAACACCTCGTCGCGCCCCATGAAAAACCGAAACGCCTGGCGAATAAAGCAGCGCCGCGCGTAAGGCGAGTCGGCGATGGCATCGATGAAGTCGAGCGCGCTCGTGAAGTCCGTGTTCATCACGGTGTCGGGCAGGTTGTCGATTGTCGTGCGCCCGTCGGGCTCGCCCTGGTTGTCAGGCGGTTCGGCGATGTGATCCCAGGTGCGCACGAACCCTGCGTGGTTGTAGATCTCGAACGGATAGCCGAGCGAGTTCATCTTGCTGTGGCAGCCCATGCAGGTGACTTCGTTCTCGACGCTGGTGACCAGGCGGTCACGTGCCGAGCGCGTCGAGTCGCTCGCGATGAGCTTGGCTTCGACCATGACGAGTTCGAGCCCAGGCACCGACTCGCAGAACAGGTTCTCGCGGATCCAGCGGCCGCGCCCAACTGCGCTCGCGTCGTCTTGAAAGTTGCCGCCGTGCGCACCGAGCCAGGCCGGGTGGGTCAGCACGCCGCGGCGCTCGTTGAGGGGCATCTCGTGCCAGCGTGCTTCGCTCGTATGCTCGATGTTCCCGGTCAGGTTGTAGGGCCGAAGGGTGGTGGTGGTGTTGGAGCTGATGCTGCTGCCGCAGAGCCCGAGCGTGGTGCAGCCAGAGTAGCACTGGCTGTCCGTGTTACACTCCTTTGTGGTCGCATTGCCGGTGCTGTCCAAACAATACCTTTTCACGTTCGGCATGTTCGGCTCGAGCGGCATGCACGTCTCGCATCCGCTGTTGTCCGTACACTTTATTTCATTGGTATTGACCACGTTCGAAGGCAAGCGCCACATCCGCGTGGTCATCAGCTCGTGGAAGACATTCGTGCCGTTGGCCTTGCCATTGGCGTGGCTCTCGACGACCGCACGAGCGACCGTGTCGTCGAGCTGTTCGACCAGCGTTGACTCGTGGCCGTAGAAACCATTTTGGAGGTTAGTGTACCCCCTATTGGTGTCCTCGTAACGGTCGGGCTTGGTGTCGGGGACGTGCCACTGACTGGTCGAGCCGGGGTGATCCTTGAACGACGTGTTCGCCGCCTTGTAGTCGAGCCACTCGCGAAAAAATTCTTGGACGCGATCACCGACCCAATACTCGCCTCGGATGAAGACGTCGTCGGCGGTTCCGGGCTTTTCATCCTTTCCGCTGTAGGAGATCTTTTGGCTCAGGTTGTCGAGATCGTGGCGGTACGGCGACTTTCCGCCCTGGTATTTCTCGAAGATCTCGTGAATCACCGCCGGGCTGTAAATCTCCTCGCCTAGGTCGGCCTTCGCGCGAATCAGCCCGAGCCGCCCGAGGAGCCCGAGGCTTTGCTTTTCGGCGGGCGCGAGTCCCAATGCGTCGACGTCATCG
>CANMZR010000503.1 GCA_947502375.1 Polyangiaceae bacterium | reverse complement strand
CAGAACCAATCGCGAACTTCAAAGTCCCCTACGGCGTGTCCGAGAACGCCGAGGTGCTCGAGGTACAACCCCATGTGCCGCACTTCTTCCCGCGCTATCGCCATCAGCCCGCGCCGGAAGCTCGGCGGCGTCTCGGGAAACGCCAGGATAGCCCAGCACATGAGCTCGGCCGCCTGGAGTTCATGATGAAAAAACGTGTGAAAAAGCTGGGCACGACGTTCTGGCGAGCGAAGTGCCGTTGCGGTTCCGTTGCGCGTTCGGAGCCCGCGTTCGGCTCGTCGCAACTCGAGTGGACGCCCCGGGTTACGGAGCCGGCGGGGTGCCGCATTCGCCTCGAACGTGCGGGCGCGAGCGGGCGGGGCGAGCTTTTCCTCGAGCGATGTCGTCGTGATGTAATCCCACGCCGAGCGCTCGAGGGTCCCGTCGGGCGGCGGCGCATGGGGCACGGGGAACGGCACGGCCTCCTCGGAGTTCACTCGGAGCCGTCCTCGCTGCCGTTCGCATCGGCAGTGTCGTCCCGCACGTCTAGGGTATCTTCACGCGCGGCGAGGCAGGGTTCGCTGCCCGGAAGAAATGCCCGGCAACTGCTCGGCCTCAGCGCGTAAATCGCACACGTGCCGGCAGGCTCCAGTTGCTCGCAGCGTTGGGCTTTGAAGCGGAGATGCAGGTAGCCCTCGGCATCGCGCCAAACCGGTCCTTCTTCGGCGAGGTCCCCCCGGCCGTGGCTTCGAAAGCGCTCGAGATCGTGCGCGTCGAGCACCACGTCGGCGTCCTGGCAGCATGCGGTGCACGCCACACAGTCGAGGCGCATCGAGCGCGTCGGGCCGGGATGCACGGCGTCCCGCTCGCACCAGTCGAGAATCGTCCAGCTGCGGTCCGTATCGAGGAACGCAAAGGCAAGGCCGGCGGCTGAGCCGTCCCCGTGAAAGGTGAACTCCGCGTGCTCGATTGAGGCCATGGCCCACGCGGCAAAAGGGAGCAAGGCTCCGTCGCTCCCAACCATGAAAAGAGCCTCGACTCGGTCTTCGCTGTGAACGACGGCAGCGAAGCCTCCCGCCTGCACGAACGCGATGGCCAGCTCGCGAAAACGAGGAGCAAAGCGCCGCCAAACCGGACGGACGACGAGTGAGCTTGCCAGCGCCGCGGGCACCTCGTTCATTGGTTTTTCTTTCGTAGAGCGGGTGCAACCGACGAGACGTAGGCCAGGCCGCGCGGCGACAGTTCGTAGCCCACCTCGAAGGCTTGAGTGAGGCCCAGGCGCTTCAGCTTCCGTACCGCCTCCTTGAAAGGCGCCGTCTCCTGGCCGAGCTTCACCGCGAGCTTGGACGCTGCCACGCGTGGCTGCTCGGCGATGAGAGCGAGAGTGCCGGCGGTCCACGCGAAGTTCGCGTCGAGTTTTTTCAAAGCTTCGTCGAGTGCTCGGCGGGCGTTCTCGTCGATGTGGGTGTCGAGGGCGCCGGGGACGCGGTCACCATCGCCGCCGTGGTGGAGCGCAATGCGGAACAGCTCGGTGTCATCGTCGACGGCGCCCGCTGGGCCACTTGTCAGGTAGCCCATCAGCTCGGAGAGCGAGGAAAACCCCGCGCGTTCGGCATCAGCCTTTGACAGAGCACCCACCTTGATGCGGGCGACCTCATCGACCTCGAGAACACCGATGGGGTGACAGCGATAACGACCACCGACTTTCACCCGCGCCTTCGGCCAGCGCCGGAAGGTCACCGTGACCTCCCCGCGAACCAGCCCCTCGTGAAAGCGCTTCTGAAAGAGCAGCACGGTCGAGTCTTTACACCGTTCGACCATCGAAATGGTGTCGCTTCAGTCGGGACGCGGCAGGATGCTGCCATGTTGCTCATCGAGCTCTTGGTGTCACCGCTCACCGTTGCACTCATCGAACCGTTCGTCATCGCGACGGCCGTCATGACGCACACGCGCGCGGTCCTCGTTCAGGCCGTCATCGAGCACGACGGCCAAAGGTACACGGGATTCGGTGAGGCGGCCGCGTTGCCGCCCGTGACAGCCGAGGATCAACCCGACTTGCTCGTGTCGCTCGCACGAGCCGCCACCCTGCTCGCCGGCCGTGAGTTCGCTGAACGGGGGCTCGCCGGCACGGAGCTCGCCGACATGCTGCGGGCGCTCGAACTCGGCCCGGTCGCGACCTCGGCTGTCGAGTGCGCGGTGCTCGACGCCGGTGCCCGCGAACGGGGTGTCCCCCTGCATCGGCTGCTCGGTTCTGCGGGCGAGTTGTGCCGACTGGTCACCGACATTACCCTCCCAATCGGCGAGCCAGCGCATCTCGCTGAGCTCGCAATTTCCTATAAAAACGCAGGATTTACTGCATTCAAGGTGAAAGTCGGCAAGCGGCGCTCCGACGACTCCGCCGTGCTTCAGGCGCTCGCCCACGCGGTGCCGGGGGCCCACGTTCGGCTCGACGCCAACGAGGGCTACAGCGCAGACGACGCGCTCCGTCTGCTCGAGGACGCGCGCGCCTTCGGGCTCATCGTCGAGTGCTTCGAGCAACCTTGTCCGCGGACGCGTTTCGACGAACTCGCGCGAGTGACGGCAGAAGGCGGCGTCACGATCGTCGCCGACGAGTCGTGCCGCTCGCTTGCCGACCTGGAGGTGATCGCGGCACACCGCCTGGCGCATGCCGTGAACCTCAAGCTCGCAAAGCTCGGAGGCCTCGAAACGACCCTCGCGCTCGGACGACGGGCCAAGGAGCTCGGCCTCGGGTTGATGGCGGGGGCGATGGTCGAGACGCGGCTCGGACTCACCGCGATGGCGCATCTCGTCACGGCACTCGGGGGCGTGGATTGGCTCGATCTCGACACGGCCTTCTTGCTTGCCGAAGATCCCTTCGTCGGCGGCTACGAGGCGACCGGCCCCGAGCTGCGGCTCATCGACGGTCCCGGCCTTCAGGTTGCGCTGCATCCGCGCGGGTGAATCTCTGATTCAGCTGCGCGAACGCGCCGAGTCCATCGAAGCGACGGGTATTCCGACTGATATTGACTCGGCCACCTGTTGTTATTTGGCCCTCGATTCGTATGACCCGTCTGCACCGGGCCTTCGAGCCGTGGCATCCTGCTCGCCCTGATGACGA
>CANMZR010000502.1 GCA_947502375.1 Polyangiaceae bacterium | reverse complement strand
GATTTACCTGCAAGCTTCCTCGGAGCTCGCACTTTCCGAGTTCGGGAGCACGAATCAGTTCGTCCGCAACCACCTGACAGCCCGTTTTTATTACCCGCTGTCGAGCCGCGTGACACTGAAGCTCAACTCAGACTCCGGCATCGTCACGAGCCCTTCAGGCGACGGCGTTCCGCTCTTCGCACGGTACTTTCTCGGAGGCATTTTTGACGTTCGTGGCTACCGGCTTCGCACCGTCGGCCCGCGCCTGCCCCTGAAGACCTCGCTCGATGAAAACGCCCCGTTTTATACCAATGGGGCCGTCATCGGCGGAAACCTCCAATACTTTCAGAACCTCGAGCTCGAGTTCAACATCATCGAAGCGGTCGGCCTGAAGGGCGTGCTCTTCACGGATCTCGGGAACACCTGGAACCTCGAGGACACCTATTGCAAAGCTTCACCGGCCGCCCCGTTCGCGGTCGCCAACCCATGCTTCAAGCCCGCCGACATCTTCAACCTCCGCACCTCGTGGGGCTTCGGATTGCGATGGTTCTCACCGCTCGGACCGCTGCGTTTCGAGTGGGGCTTTCCGTTCAAGCCGCTACCGTACGAAGAGCCCAACGTCTTTGAATTCACCATTGGAAACTTCTTCTGACCGTGCGGCTTAAGCCCACGCAATACGTCGATCGAACATGACCTCCCCTAGCGACAACGGCGGCCCCATCACCAATCGCGTCCCGGTCTCAATCCAGGACGAACTCCGAACCTGCTACCTCGATTACGCGATGAGCGTGATCATCGGGCGCGCCATTCCCGACGTACGCGACGGGTTGAAGCCCGTTCACCGGCGCATCTTGTTCTCGATGTGGGAGCAAGGCATCACCGCCCAGAGCTCTTACAAAAAGTGCGCGCGTGTCGTCGGCGACGTGCTCGGAAAGTACCATCCGCACGGAGATGCGGCCGTCTACGACTCGCTCGTCCGAATGGCCCAGGATTTCAGCCTGCGGGTACCGCTCATCGATGGTCAAGGGAACTACGGCTCCATTGACGGCGATTCCCCGGCCGCCATGCGTTACACCGAGTGCCGCCTCGGGAACGTGACCGCCGAACTCTTGGTCGACCTGGAAAAAGACACGGTCGACTTCGTTCCAAACTACGACGAGAGCGAAAGAGAGCCGAGCGTTCTGCCGGCACGGTTCCCACAGCTCCTCGTGAATGGCTCGAGCGGCATCGCCGTTGGCATGGCGACCAACATTCCACCTCACAACCTCGGTGAAATTGTCGAAGCCACCATCGCTCTCATCGCGGAGCCGACGCTCTCGATCCTCGAGCTAATGAAGTACATCCCGGGCCCCGACTTTCCGACCGGCGGTCAGATCTCGGGCCTCGCGGGTATCGAGCAGGCCTACATGACGGGGCGCGGCTCCATCGTCATGCGCGGCAAGACCCACGTCGAGAACCTGCAGGGCTCGGAAGGGCGCGAGCAAATTGTCATCGATGAAGTTCCCTTCCAGGTGAACAAGGCTCGGCTCTGCGCCCGCATCAGCGAGCTGGTCAAGGAGAAGCGGATTGAAGGAATCTCCGAGGTCCGCGACGAGAGCGATCGCGACGGCATCCGGGTCGTCATCGAGCTGAAAAAGGACATCTATCCGCAAGTCATCCTGAATCAGCTGTTCCGGCAAACGCCGCTACAACAGGCCTTCGGCGTCATCAACCTGGCCATTTGCGACGCCAAGCCGCGGGTACTCAATCTGAAGGAGACGCTGCAATATTTCATCGACCATCGCCGCGAAGTAGTCCGGCGCCGCTCGCGCTTCGAGATGAAGAAGGCCGACGACCGCCGGGAGCTCGTCGAGGGCCTCGGGATGGCCACGACCGACATCGACCGCGTCATCGATACCATTCGTCGCTCGGCCGACCCCGAGGAAGCGCGCGTCAAGTTGATGCAGCTCTCGCTCAACGGACTCGCGGAGTTCTTGAAGCGAGCTGGCTCGACCGACGAAGAGCTCGTCCTCGCGGAATCGCGGGCAGATTATTTTCTGAGCGAGCGCCAAGCCAAGGCCATCCTCGAGATGCGCCTCGCCCGCCTCACGGGCCTCGAGCGTGAGAAACTGGCGGCGGAGTACAAGGAACTGACGGCACAGATCCGCGGTCTGAAAGCGATCCTCGGTGACGAACAGCAGTTGCTTGCGGTGATCGTGGCCGAGTTGCGTGAGGTGAAAGAAAAGTTCGCGACTCCACGCCGGACGCTCATTCTTCCGGGCGAGGCGGAGATCAACCTGGAAGATCTCATCCAGGAAGAAGACATGGCGGTCGCGATCTCCCACGCGGGTTACATCAAACGCACCCCCGTCTCGACCTATCGCGCCCAAAAGCGCGGCGGAAAAGGCCGCACGGGGATGGCCGCCCGCGAGGAGGACTGGGTCAAAGAGCTCTTCGTCGCCTCCACCCATTCGTACGTCTTTTTCTTCAGCGACAAGGGCAAGGTCTACGTCAAAAAGATTTACGAAATTCCCGAAGCCCCGGCGAACTCGCGCGGTCGTGCCATCGTCAACTTCGTCGGCATGGAGGATGGCGAAAAAATCGCAGCCATTACTCCGATCCCGTCTTTCGATGAAGGAAAGTTCGTGGTCACGCTGACCCGCCGTGGGCAGATAAAGAAGACCGAGATCGTCGAGTACAAGAACTACCGAGAGAGCGGCATCATCGGCGTGAGAATCGACGAAAGTGATGAGCTTCACTCAGCCGCGGTCACGGACGGCAAGAGTCAGATTGTGATCGGCACCAAGAGCGGCATGGCGATCCGCTTTGACGAGGCCGACGTTCGTGCGACCGGACGAGCCACCATGGGCGTCAAAGGCATTGACCTTGATGATGGCGATGCGGTCGTTGGGATGGGGATCTGCGAGACGGCCAGCGATCGCGATCGCGTCCTTACCGTGTGTGAGCTCGGCTACGGCAAGCAAACGCTGCTCGAAGAGTTCCGCCTTCAGGGACGCGGTGGCAAGGGCGTTATCATGATCGACGCCAGTGAACGCAACGGACCCGTCGTGGGTCTCAATCTCGTTCGGGCAAGCGACCAACTGCTCGTCATCACGGATCGCGGGCAAACCTTGCGAACGAAGGTCGGGCAAATTCGCGAAACAGGTCGCAACGCTCAAGGCGTCTCGATCATGCGCATCACGGAGGGCGAGCGAATCGTT
>CANMZR010000501.1 GCA_947502375.1 Polyangiaceae bacterium | reverse complement strand
GAGCGTCCTGCTCGGTAACGGCAACGGCACCTTCGCCGAAAAGGTCGACTACCCCACCGGCTTTAACCCACAAAACGTCGCCGTGGGTGACTTCAACGCGGATGGCAAGCCCGACCTCGCCGTCACGACCGTCATCGCCAATACCGTGAGTGTGCTGCTCGGTAACGGCAACGGCACGTTCGCTGCAAAGCTTGACTACAACACCGGCTTGGAGGCTCGGGGCGTCGCCGTGGGTGACTTCAACGCGGATGGCAAGCCCGACCTCGCCGTCGCGAACGCCAACGCCAATACCATAAGCGTGCTGCTCAATAACGGCAACGGCACCTTCGCCGCAAAGGTTGATTACGCCACCGGTACGACACCGTGGAGCGTCTCCGTGGGTGACTTCAACGCGGATGGCAAGCCCGACCTCGCCGTCGCGAACAACTTCGCCAGTACCGTGAGCGTGCTGCTCAATAACGGCACCGGCACCTTCGCCGCAAAGGTTGACTACGCCACCGGCACGAACCCGCGGGACGTCGCAGTGGGTGACTTCAACGCGGATGGCAAGCCTGACCTCGCTTTCGCCAGCCAGAACGCCAATACCGTGAGCATTCTCCTAAATGGGTGCAAGTAACGGTGGCATGCGCTCTCAGTGAGTGCATGGGCGGCGCGAAGCTTCTGACATGCAATTTCGTGGCCGCGTACACAAAGAGACACAGCGTAGGCAGAAACGCCGCCGCGGACGCCACGTTGAGCACGTAGCCGCATCGCCGCTCGACCATCCTCGCGGGCGACCATCCTCGCGCACAAAAAACCTCACACATTCACCTGACCAGGTTACTGGGTGTAGGCGATAGGCAACGCTTGCACCGCGGTGCACCGACACACGCACCGAGCGACTTTGCAAGCCAAACGCCCTCCGACATCTCGCCTCGCTTACTCTTCGTCCGAGCCCAATCCAATCCGCGAAAACAGGCGATGCCCCTCGAACACGGTGAGCACGCGGATCCCGCCCTCGCGCACGCGATAAACGATGCGGTAGGTCCTAACAAACACTTCGCGCACATCGGCTTGTGCCTTTTCGGGCACGATACGACCAGCCAACAAAAGACATACAGCACCCTCGGCCTTCGCGATGAGCCGACCGATCCAACGTTCTGCTGCGAGGGGATTGTCCACAGCGATGTAGTCGTCGATCGCACGGAGATCGGTGAGTGCGCGCTCCGTCCACTCGATCGCTCCCGAGACTTTCTTCTTTTTTTCTCGCTTGGATCGCGTCATCGCTTCGAGGCACGTGTCGCAGCGCGGCGCTGCATCTCCGTGACGACTGCGGCGTGGGAGACGACGCGACCGGCCTTCTCATCGGCGAGCCCCGCGTCGATCGCTTCGAGCAGGCCCGCTCGTTCGCGCATCCGGTCGAACTCCGATGGCGAGACGAGCACACCTGCGGCCTTCCCGTTCTGCGTGATCACGACCGGTTGTCCCGTCTCGGCGAGGCGTTTCAACCAATCCGCCGCTCGTGCCTTGAAGTCGCTGACCGGAACAATGTCTTCGGAGATACGAATGGATCGCATGCAAACACCTCGGTCTAAATATAGACCGATAAAGGTATCTTCACCAGTTCGGGTACGGTCTGGTCCGAAAGCATGAGCTTGTTGAGCAGCCGTACGCAAACTGACGTGCGCCGTCTGCGCCAAGTGATCGTGTTACGCTCCCCCGATGTCGTGGAATTCTTTCGTTAAACCCAGCCTTTTTGCTGTTGGGACCTTCTCGCTTGCCGCCTCGGCCAGGCTGGTCGCGGGCTGCGGCGGGAGTGTCGACTCCACCGGATCGGCGAGCGGCGCGGGTGGCTCGACGAGCGCCTCGACGAGCGCGTCGACGAGCGATGGCGTCCCTTCTGTGAGCGCATCTTCTGTGAACGCGTCATCGTCGGCTTCGACGGGCAGCGGCGCGGGCGCGGCATGCGGCGGCATACAGGGGACGCCGTGCGCGCAGGCTTTCTTCTGCAATTACACTCCGAGCACCTGTGGCGGGGACGATTCGAGCGGCGTCTGCGTGCTGCGTCCGGAGGTCTGTCCCGAGTTTTTCCAGCCGACGTGCGGCTGCGACAATCTGGTGCACTCGAACGAATGCGACACCTACGGGGCCGGCGTGGATGTCAACCATCTCGGTACCTGCAAACTAGCGAGTCCTGGTGTTTTCGCGTGCGGTGCAGGCTTCTGCGAGACGAAGAGCCAGTACTGCGTGAACACTGCCTCGGACGTTGCCGGCGTCGATGACAGCTTTGGCTGCAACCCGTTGCCGCCGTCTTGTGGTCCCGAGCCTTCCTGCGGCTGCATCAAAAATGCCTGTGCCGGCACGTGCAAAGGCGTCGCGGCGACCGGCCTCACGGTCGCATGCCCCGGTGGCTGACCAAGCACTCGAAACGGGCCGCGCCCTCAAAGCTCAGGGCTGTAGCCGACGATGCGCGCAGGAACGGCGGTCCACTCGAGCGCGATGGAGACGCTGTCCGCAGTCCCGTCGCCATCCGCGTCGAGGTCGGCGATGATGATACCGTCCACGACTTTTTTGACGACCTCCGCGCCACCGAACTTCGCAACCGTTTCTGCGGGCAACGTGTCCACCGCGAGCAACAAATCGGCCTTGGGGATGGCCGCGCAAAGTTTGCCATCGAGCTGCGGCCCCAGTCCGGCACCTGTGACGGCCGCCGCGCTGACGTTTGCCTCGAGGCGCGCCCCGAGCAATTGCAAGAGCCAGGCGCCAGCCTGTACCGGCACCACCATGTCGAGCGCTTTGCCCGGCGAAGGCGACGCGATGCGGCTGTCGGTCCGTGCAAGGCCATCGAAGCTCAGCCATGGTGAGCACGCTCCGCTCGGTGTCCCGGGATTGTAGCTCGCACGTGAAACCGTGTAGGTGCACAGGGCTTCGGGGCTCGTTGTCGAGCACTGTTTGCTTTGCGGTGCCAGCGTGCCGAACCACAGTGCGGCTTCGAAGGAGCCCGGCGAACCGTCCCACAGTGGGGCGGTCGGTTCGAGCAGCATCGTGATGAGGTCGGCCTCGATCGCGTTTGCAAGCTCGCCATTGAGGTCCACCTCCTTGGTGACCGAAGCGAAGCGATTGTCTGGCTTTCCATCACCGTCGAGATCACAGCCGTGGGCTTCCTCGGCAATGATGGAAAGCCAGACAATCGCTTCGCTTCGGTC
>CANMZR010000500.1 GCA_947502375.1 Polyangiaceae bacterium | reverse complement strand
TTCACGCGGTGAAAAGGGCTTCACGATGTAGTCATCGGCCCCGGTCTCGAGGCCAGCGATCCTGTCCGCTTCGCTGTCACGGCTCGTCAGGACGATGACGGCCGGAGCGCGGGTGCGTCGCCGGAGCCCCACGAGCAAATCGAAACCGCTGCCGTCGGGAAGCATCAAATCGAGGATCACGAGGGCCACGTCCGCGAGTTTCTGCTCGGCCTCCGCGATGGTCGCCGCGACCTCAACTCCGTATCCTTCCCGCTTCAGCGAATACGCGAGCGACTCGCGAATGGCTGGCTCGTCTTCGACCACCAGGACTTTCACTTGGCTTCTCCGCGGTAAGCTTGAGAGTGGTAGCACGGCAGCCTGCTGAGGCGTCCAGGATCAAAAACGGCGGTCGAGAGCCTGCGCCCTGAACCGCCGTTTCAGCCTCTCGTACCGACAGCACGAAGCGGCACGAACCTTGAGCTATTAAGTACTCGAGCTAATAAGTACTTGAGCTTGTAAGCTCAGCCCCCGGTTTTCGCGGAGCCTTTCACGCTGACGCTGACGTTCACGCTGACGCCCACGCTGGCTTTGATCGACGCCATCGCCTTCTGGCCGACGTCCGTGGCGGTGCCGATGCACATCAGCCCCTGGGTGCCGCCAGCCGTCGCGAGATCGGGCATCTTGACCGCGTAGTCGGTGAGGGCGGTCGCTTGCGCAAGCGCCTGCTTGCCGAGGTTGAGTTGGATGTCGATGATCTTGGGTAGCGAGGTCTCGAGGGCCTTGATGAGCTTCCCGATGTCCGTCTTTAGCTTGGCTTCCGCGTGGACTTTCACGCGCGGGGCTGTGCACTTCACCATCTTGTAAGCCTTGGAGCCGCAGCTGACCTGGCAGCGGAGGTCAACGCTCGGGGGCTTGAAGGTGCCGCTGCACTGCGGCGCCTTCACGGTCGCGCTGCAGCCGCCGGAGCAGGTGCCTTCGCACTTGCCTTTCGCCGTCGCCTTGCAGGCCGCGTCGCACTTGCCTTCGCACTTGCCGCCGCAGATCTCGGCGTCCGTCAGAGGCTTGCCGTCGCATTTTCCGGTGCAGTTCCCGTCGCACGCTCCCGTGCAGGAGGCAGACGCCTCGACCGTACAACTGCCTTTGCATTCGGCGTCGCACTGGCCGCTAATTTCGCCGCCCTCGCAGCTCGCATCCACCGCGCCAGGGTCAACGGGCGAGCCGCATTCATTGAAACAGGCGAGCATCTCCTCGACACCGATGTTGCACTTCGGCTCGATGATCGTGACGACGAGCTTTGCGTCGCCCGCTGCGTTCACCATCGACTTGATCTTCTCCGAGACCACCGTGCAGACTTTTTCAGCGCCCGCGCCGTCGGCTGGTTCGGCCTTCAGTTGCAGTTCATCCACGCCGAGGGCTTGGCCAAGCTCCGCACAAGCCGCGATGAGGCTCTTTTCGGTTTCGACCGACAGTTGCTTGACGTGGTAGGCCGCCTCAAGAAAGCCTTTCAGCTCGCCTTTTGCGTCTCCCTGGAGGGTCACGTTCGTGAAATCTCCTGTGTCGAACGCCGCGGCGGCCGGGCAACCAGCGCCCGCTGCTCCGGCCACCTTGTTGAGGAGGCTGCAGTTCAACAAAAACGGTGAAGCGAGTGTGACGAGTAGAACCGGAATCGTAGCTTGCTTGAGTGAAATCATAATAATGCTCCTTCGTGCCTTGGAGCGGGTTCCATCGCACACCCCACGAAGGTCGTATACGGCAATCTGTCAGCGGCTCAGACGCTCGCGGAGTCTGTCGAGCCGTAAGTCCCCGCAAGCTCCCGGGCTCGTCCGTTCGCGTAAACTTCGGTCGGCATCGCCGGCCTCGAGGGAGGCCAATTCTCTTGCCACTTGACGGTAGGCGTCACGGAACGGAACCCCCGCGATGGCCAGCTCCACGGCGCGATCGGTCGCGAAACAATCGGGTGTCAAGGCGCGGCGCATGCGCTCCCGATCGAACGTCATTCCAGCGACCACTCGCGGGACCATGCGCACCGTCGCTAGCGCCTCGTCGAGGCCGCGAAAAAGCGGAGCCTTGGTGAGCTGCAGGTCGCGTTGATAGCCGCTCGGCAAGGAAAGCATGCCCATCAGCTCGGCGATGGCGCCTTGCAGAACGCTGCACGCTGCTCGCATGAGCTCGATGACGTCCGGATTTCGCTTGTTGGGCATGATCGAGGAGCCGGTTGTGAGGGCCGCGTCGAGCTGGACGAACGCAAACTCCGCGGTGGTGAAAAGAGACAAGTCCCAGGCAAATCGCCGAATGGCCGCGAGGGCCTGCCAGGCTGCGGTAAGCACGGCCACTTCCACCGCGCCACGCGAGGCCTGTGCGGCCACCGGGTTGACACAAAGACTGCCGAAGCCCAACTCCGCCGCGACGCCTTCACGGTCGAGTGGAATATTGACTCCATAGCCTGCCGCGGTACCGAGCGGACAGCGGTCGCACTGAGCGCTTGCCGCGTCGATTGCAATGAGTGCATCCGCCAGGGACTCCGCGATCCCGGCGGCCCAAAGTCCGATCGACGAGGGAACGGCGCGCTGCAAATGAGTGTAGCCGGGCAGCGGCGTCAGCGCCTCGCGCTCGGCCAGGTCGAGGAGCGCCAGTGCACCGGCTTGGGTGGCCGCGGCGAGGTTGGCGAGGGCACTTTTCTCGTAGAGTCGAAGGGCGACGAGCACCTGGTCGTTGCGGCTGCGTCCCGTATGCACTTTCTTCCCGGACTCGCCGAGCTTCGCGACGAGCGCGGCTTCGATGGCTGAGTGGCAGTCCTCGTCGGCGGGGGTGACGCGGAAGTCCCCGCTGGCCTCGTGGCGCTCGAGCTCGTCGATGCCGCCTTCGAGCGCGGTCAACTCGGTGGCGTCGAGCAACCCGACCCGCGCGAGGCCGCGGATGTGGGCTCGGGTTGCGCGCAGATCGTAGGGCAAGAGCCGCTGGTCGAGCTGCCAATCATCGCGGGCCGTGTAGCGCATCATTTCTGTGTCGCTGGCACCGCCTTTGTCCCAAAGATTACCGGCCATGCGCGGGACTCTACACCAAGCGCTGACGGCACCCGGTGGAGGAATGCACGTCCCGCCCGGTCGGAATAAAACCATGCCGACGAAACATCCAACGAGGCGTCGAAGGTTGGGCTACATTTCCGTTCGACGTGGCGTCAAACGTAGCGGCTGTTCGAGAGCCAAC
>CANMZR010000499.1 GCA_947502375.1 Polyangiaceae bacterium | reverse complement strand
TCGTATCGAGCCAAAAGACCGAGCCGGCAGAAACGACGCGGCGAGTTGGCTTTGGCTTACGTTTGGCGAAGTCCCAACCCGAGACAACCTCCGGCCGCGGCACGATGGCCGCCACGACGCGGGCGCCTTGGTCGCCGGCCGGCAAGCTCGCCGGCACCGCGCCTTCGGTGAAGATCGCGGGAGTCAGGAGAGTCACCTTCAGACGAGCGGCGGCCGCAAACGGGGCGGGGTCAAACGCGGGCAGTGCGCCGTCGTACGCCGAGAGCGTCGCAACGCGCCGCTCGCCACCGAAGGCAGCCAGACCAGCGGCGAGCACTCGAGGATCCTCAACACCGAACCCGACGGCGAAGCTCCGCCATCCAGCGTTATCCTCGACGACGAACCGTCGCTGGACGGTGGTGAATAGCTGGCCGTCCTTGTAGGCGCGATCGGACTCGAGCGCGACGTGAGTGCGCTCTTCTTCGGTCAGTCCAAGCAGCACTTCGCGACCACCGGGGTGGGGCGCCGCGCCCCCGCTATTCCAGCGCGCGAGAGCATCCCAGCTCCAGAAGCGCGGTCCGGTCGCGGGTTTCGCGCGCGACGGAAGCGCCTCGGCGAAGCTCGCGAGATCGAGAGCGCTCTCGCCATCGTCGTCGTAGAGAACGCCGCGCTCACGCGGGCACGGAACGAGCCGACGTGGAACGATCCCGTCAGCCATTGGATCGCGGAACCAAACGGCGTCACGCGGCGCGGGAAAGAAAAGCCTCTTCGTGCTCTCCTCGACGAGCCACGGCCCTGCAACGGCGACAGCGCGAAGCGCGTCGAGCTCGCTCGCGCTGGTCTTTCGAAATACGCCATTCGCGTCTGACCCGAGCCGCGTTCGCGCCAGCCCTGCCACTGTCGACGGCCAAGGGATATCCATACTCCAGGCGCGCCCGGCACCGGTGGTCATCGGCCGGTTGTCGCGCAACACCAGCGTGTCGCGCACACTCACTTGGTACAGTCTCATCGGCCGGACTCCTGAGCCGCGGCGTCGGTCGGCTCGCGAAGACCCCGCGCCATTCGGTAGGCTTTACAAAGTTGCCAGGCGACATCGAGTTCGTCCCCGAACCGGCTCAGATTCTGGGCCGGGCTGTCTTTGGGAGTTCCTTCAGGCGACGCGTAATTCGCCAGGCGAGCAACGAGATCGTTGCGCGTTGCTTCGTCGAGCGTGCCGCGAGTCTTCTGACGCAAAACTCCGCGCACGATGCTCTTCACGACCTCCGCCGAGGCTTGCCCGTTTGGTCCCTGCAAGGGAACGAGAGCCTCCCGCACATCGTGAGCGGTCTTGCGCGAGATGTGCTTCTGATGGAGCAGCCCGGCGAACTTGTCGAGCCGCGCGTGCAACGAGTCGCCCGATGAAACCTCCCATGCGCCGACGAGCTCGATACGGGGCCCCGAACGGCGCTCGACGATCAGCGCGAGCGCGTTCTTGTTTGGCTGCTTTTTCGCCAGCGCCTCGGCGGCCTTTGCTTGGGCGCGCACCTCGCTCAGGTTGGTGAGGTGGTGTGCAATGGCAACGCCAACGGAAAGGGTCGGCTTCTGCGCGTCGACATCCGGGAGACCATCGACGACCATTCTCGCGAAGGCGATTCGCAGTGCATCCGCGCAGGCGAGGGCGGTCGGCAGTGGCGCGAAAGCGAGCACGTCGTCGCCGCCGGTGTAAACCGGACTGCCGCCGTGCCGGACGACGATGCGGGTAGCTTCGTTGGCGAACTTCACGAGATTCTTCGACACGGCCTTATGCCGCGCCAGCCCCCCGTCACCGCGGCCAATCGCTTCGAGGTACGCGCCCATGCTGTCGCCGTCGGCGTGCAGCATCGCGTAGTAGATGGGCAGGGAATCCTCCGAAACGTCGAGGGCTCGGTGCAAATCCCCGAGACGTTTACGCGCTGGCTCGAGCTGGGCACTGTCAGGGCGACGGCCGGTCTCGTCCTCGACGATCTCGGCTAGCCGCGCGGGAAACAAGATCACGTTGTCGACGTCGTTGAGAGCAGCGCTCGTGGCCCCGCGAGCACCGTCGCCGGCGAGTCGCTGCGCCCGCAGAGGTGCGTCCGAATGGCCGCCGCACCAATCGGGAAACGACACCTCCGCACTGACGCGCGGCGTCCCGAAGCCATGGGTTTCTCGCGGCCGGACTTCGATCCGTGAGAATTCCACGCCAAGCGCTTGCAGGGACCGAACATAGGCCTCTTTCGCTGCGCGAACGGCTGAGTCATCGAGAGAACGCATTCGAAGCGTGGCGGCAGCCACGTGGCTCGCGCTGTGAAAGACGGGCCGATTCCGATCCGCCTCGGCAGCATCGGCATCGGAAGGAGGTTCTGCGCCGCGACGCTTGAGGTAACCGACGCCGCAGAGCCGCTCCGAGCGCTTGAGATGCAGACGCTCGCGATCATCCTCCCGTTCTGGGTTGTAAAGCCACTCCTGGAAAATGGATTCGCGCAACCCATCGATGGACGACTTGGGAGCTTCTGACCCCCAGCCGACGGCGCTCCAGCGCTTGGTGTTCTTCAGCGCCGCGATGCCGTGCTCGGCCTTCACCAGCGCTTTGGCGTAGTCCGGTTCTTCGTAGGAAACGGAAACCCAAAAGTACTCCATCAAATCCCGAATCTGCTTCCACGCTTCCACGCTCATAAAGGCGCGGGAACTCTTGGCCGTCTCGAACGACCGAGCGGCGTGCTTCTCAAGGCGCGTCTGCATGGCGGCCCGACCGGAAAGGGCCGTCCGTTTTACGACATCGGCCTCGCCCTGGACGACGGCGACGATCTTGTTCGCGACCGAAGGCGGGGCACCGTCGGCATCGTTGGCGAACAGCGACTCCGGAAAGACGAGCGTCACCCCACTCACGCTATCTATCGCGCCCGCCGCGGCACGAGCCAGATCACTCAAGAGCCAGGAACCGAACCACAAATCCTGTGCCTTACGGGCGGCGCTAATGAAGTCCTGGATCGGACCCAGGCTGACGACGAGGAGATGGTTCATGGCTTCTTCACTCCGACGACCTTGCCCTTCGGGTCGATTAGAAGAACCACGTTCGCTTCGTCGGGCATGGTCTCGGGAACGTCCATTCGATACGCCTTGTTCTGGTAGAGCTTGCCGCCCTCGAAATCGAGAACATGAGCTTTGAGCTCATCCACTCGGGTCTGACCGGCTTGCAAAGAGTGAACGA
>CANMZR010000498.1 GCA_947502375.1 Polyangiaceae bacterium | reverse complement strand
TGACGTGGCGCCGCCCGAGGTGCCGCAGCGCGAGCCGATGTTTGTGGCCGCCGCCGGGGGCAGTCTCGTCCTCGAGGATGTCGGCGAATTGTGCCGAGCCTCCCAAACGCGCCTTCTCCGAGCATTGCAGCGAGAGGAGGAGGCGGTCGATGGGCAGGGTCGCCCAGCGCGGCGCAGCGTCCGCGTCTTGTCGTCGAGTCAAGAGGACCTGGCGGGGCGGGTACGGGCCGGTTCGTTCCGCGCAGATTTGTATTATCGGTTGGCCGGTTATTCCGTGCTCGTGCCGCCTCTGCGGGCTCGCCTTCAGGAACTCGAGGCCGTCGCGCTGCACTTTGCCGAGGAGGTGAGTGAAGCGCACGGCTTGCCCACCCCGACGTTCACGACCGATGCGGTTGTTGCCCTCAAGAAGTACCCATGGCCTGGCAATTTTCGAGAACTTCGCCACGCCATCGAGTGCGCGGTGCTCTTGGCGGTCGATGGCGTGATTCGGTCCAGTTTTGTCGCTCGACGCAGCACTGCCGGGAGCCCGAGCGAGGCCACTACGGCCCTCAGCAGCGCGACCGGAACCGGCGGCCCGGTAAAACTCCGTGGAGAACTCTCGGCGATCGAGCGACGACGCATTCTCGAGGCGCTTGAGCGCTGCGGCGGCAACCAGACCCGGGTTGCTCAGATGCTCGGGATGGGCCGTCGCACGCTGCTGAAGCGGCTTGACGAATACCAAATCGTCCGGCCGCGTCGAAAAAGCCGAAGCGCCGACTAACGTCGCGGCTCTCGGGGCGTCCGTGGTGTCATCGCTGACGGTCGCCGAGCCCGTCGCGTTTCGCGGGGCCTCGGCGGCCTGCTGGCACCGCTTAATGAAAGCGGTAACTGATGCCCACTGGGGCGGTGATCACAACGCCCCGGCTGCCGACGAGCACACTCGGCCAAACGCCGATGAGCATCGAACCCGCCAGCGCTGCGGTGGGGGCCTTGAACGGACGTACCCCGGCGCGTGAGAGGCCAAGGAGCGACACCGCGAACTCGAGCGTGCCGCCCGCGAGAACTCCTGAATCGATGTCGATGGCGACCCCGCGTTTCGAGCCGAGGGGAACCTCCACTTCAGCGAGTCCGCTTGCCGCTTGCGCATCCGCGGGCACCGAACCGCGTGCACTCAGCAACACCGCCGTCTGCCGTTCGTAGCCGATGACCGCGCCGAGACCGAACCAGAACGGCCCGGTTTTACGGAGCGATAGGGCCGGCCCTCCGGCGAGGACGAAGCCTCCCGGCGTGACCGAGCCGCCAAAGGCGCGCCCCCCGAGATGAACCCCCGGCGCCACGGCCCAACCGACGAAGAGCTGACCACCGAGCATCCCGCCGGTGTGCGTGTGAAAGTCCCCCTCGCACTGGCCCGCTCCGGGGACCGTCGTCGTGTCACCGCAACCGGCGAGGACGGTGCCCCCACTCGCGGCAGGAAAACCGTAAGCGACGCCGTTTAGCGCAGACGTTCGAGATGAACGGATTGCGCCGACCGCGAGCCCACCGAGAAAGCCTGCTTCCACGACGAGACGGCCCGCTTTTTCTAAAGCCGCCGAGCCCTCCCCAGTTTCTGGCGCTGCGCCCTTGCGAGACGAAATCGGCGTTGCCACGACCGGCTTCGGTACGTCGGCGAGCTCGGGCACTTCGATGACCTGGCGCTGTCCCGCTTTCACGGCGAACGCGTGTTCCCACGGTTTCTTTCCCGCGCCTGCCGCTGCGAGCAGGTGGTCGCCCGGTTCGATGGCCTGCGGCTCCGTGAACTCGGCGGAGTCAAGTGGCTGACCATCCAGGGTCCGTGACGCCCCCGCACGTGGCGTCACGGTCAGGAAGCCCACCGATTTTTCGAGCGTTTTTTGCTTGGCCCGCGCGCTTTTCTCGACGGACCCAACTTTGTCACGAATTGCCGCTGCGATTGCGGCGTCCAGTGTCCGGTACGCCAGCACCGGCTTGCCGAGCTTTTCGAAGCAGCCGGCAAGCTCCAGCGCCACGTTGGACTTCGGGTCCAGCTTCACACTCTCCGCGTATTTGTCGCACGCGAGCGCCGTCTGTCCCCGCGTGAGCAAAAGCTTGGCTTCCTTTGCGAGCGCGGCCGCGTCGGGCCCTAGGGCCGCGGCTGGGCGCGGGATCACCATCCCGAGAAAGGTTAAAACGACGGCGGCAAAGTTACGGCGGAAACGCATCGGAGCCGCACCCTATCGCAAAGTCTTCCAATAGGCATTAGCGCCTCGGTCGGCGAGCTTGTGAAGAGGAACCTCATCGGCCTACCATGCACCATGTCTTTACGGCGCTTAGGCGTGCTTCCCTTGGTCGGACTTTCGTGGTGGGTCGTTGCCGCGGGTTGCTCGGAGAAAGCGCCGGCGGCAAGCGATGTGGGCTCGACCTCGCTTGTGGCGACAGGCGCCGGGGGCGCGTCCCCTTGCCATGGACACTTCCCCGACGGCTTTTGCGCGGCCTACGCGACCGTTCCCGAATCCTGCGCATGCGCGGACTGCACCGAGACCGCTCTTTGCGGAAAAAAGTGCAGCGACGATGGAAAGTGCGACTTCGAGGCGGGCGAAGATTGCAGCTGCAAAGACTGTTTCTTCCTGGTCGCGAAGTGTGGCCCCTCGAACGGTGGTTGCCAGAACAACGATGACGGCGCCTGCGGGACGACCGAGAACTGCACCTGCCCAGACTGCACCAACACGGAGTACTGCAAGAGCCATTGCGACAACAATGGTGAGTGCGTGCAATTCTTCGAGGGTTGCAGTTGCGCGGACTGCAAGATGCTCCCGGCATGCGGCGGCACGGCGAGCGCTGCGGTGAGCTCGTCCTCCGTGGGGTCCACCACGAGTGGCGCGGGTGGCGGCGGGGGGGCCGGCGGCGCCTGATGCTCGGCAGCGCATGATGCTCGGCGGAGCCGCTCGCACTTTGGCCTTCTTTGTGAGCGTACTGCGGCAGCGTCCGTGGCTCCGAATCTGCCGTGCTGTTTCTGGTTGTAAAAAGGCAGCGGAAGGCGTTCCCTTGGCAGATGGTTACGAAGGAGCTACCGCGATGACCAAGCTGCAACGCGCACCGGTTCGGTCGATAACGTTTGGGCTCGCAGCGCTGCTCGGCGTGACCGCGAGTCTGATGACGGCGGACGAAATTATTCGTGCTGACCGGGTCGCCGCACGTTGGCGTCCGGTGCGCGCCGGTCTCGTTCGCGAACAATAGTCACGCCGTTCTGCT
>CANMZR010000497.1 GCA_947502375.1 Polyangiaceae bacterium | reverse complement strand
GATCGGGACGTACGCCCTTTTTCCTTACAATCTGATCCGAAAAGAGGTTTCGACCCCGATCCGTTGCGGAGGTTACAGCCTGTTCGATGACGGGCGCCTGGTCGTCTTTCGCGATGAGACCGAGCCGACGCGCGTCCACCCAATGCAGGTCTGGCAAACCCCATTCACCAGCGCTGCATTTGCGGCGGATGCGCCGACCGATGGCTCGTTTCTAACCAAGGTCGGTAATGCCGAGCTCGTGCGGGGGGTAAGCGATGCGCTGAGTCTCTGCCGCCTTGCGCGCGCCGAGCGACCCACGCGCCAGACGTTTGAAGACTTGATCGCCGGCGCGGGTCGGATGGTGGATGCCTTTTACTGGCTATCACGCGAAGAGACGCTCGATCTCAAATCGGTCGTTGTTCTGCTGCGCGAGACGACTGAAAAAATCATCGATGAATTCGAAAAGGTGCTCGCGTTTCGGCGCGAGTCCGAGCGCGCACTCGCCGACGCGGAGGAGAAGCTCAGCGGGCTCGAGCGCGAGCTGCGCCCTGAGCACTGGCGTAAGGTGGAGCCCTTCCTCGCGGGGCTAGCGAAGCTGCGCCTCTTGCGGGGCCAGGTCATCGGCCTGCGCGAGCTGCGGTCGATGGACGCTGTGAAAGTGGCGGACCTCGAGGGGCGTGTCGCCGGTCGTTTCGATGAGCTCAGTCGCGCGTGCGTCGTTTTCCTGTCGCGCGGGGAAGCGCTGGCTCCACTCGCGGCCGACCTCGAAGTCCTCGCACAGGCGATGCCACTGGTCGTGAAGGCCTCCGACGTCCGACCGCACAAGGAAAAGCTCGATCTTGTCGCCGAAGGGTTGGCTCTCTTGGCGGAGGTCGTCGGCAATTTGCCGATCGAAGATGCGACCCAGCGGACGAAAATCCTCGAAGGATTGAATGGGGTTTTTGCACAGCTGAATCGGACCCGCGCGGTCGTCGATGGTCGGCGAAAGGAGCTCGCGAGCGCGGAGGGGCGAGCTGAAATCGTCGTTCAAGTGGCGGTCCTCGGGCAGGCGGTATCGAGTGCGATTGGGCTCGCCGATACCCCACAGAAATGCGACGAGCAGCTCTCGCGGTTGCTCGTGCAGCTCGAAGAACTCGAGGGACGCTTCTCCGACGTCGAAGAGCTTTCGGCGGAGCTTTCGGGCAAGCGGGATGAGATCTACGAGTCGTTTGGCGCGAAAAAGCAACAGCTTCTCGATGAAAAGAATCGCCGCGTATCCAGCTTGGCGGCGGCGGCGGAGCGCTTGCTCGAGGGGATACTGAGGCGTGGCGGCAGTCAGAAGACCACGGACGAGCTGAACGCTTACTTCGCGGCCGATGCCATGGTGCTGAAGCTTCGGCAGCTTTCCGCCGAACTGCAAGCGCTTGGTGACAGCGTCAAGTCGGAGGGGATTCTATCCAAGCTGAAGGCGGCCCGTCAGGATGCGCTCCGAAGCCTGCGCGATAAACTCGACCTTTACGAAGGTGACGGTGAGCTCATCAAGCTTGGCCGTCATCGTTTCACCGTCAACACGCAGCCACTCGAGCTCACGATGGTGCCGCAGTCGAAGAACTCCGGTGCCGGCGGCTCCGCTGAGCCAGGGCTCTCGTTTCATCTTACCGGCACGGATTATTACCAGCCGGTGACGGACGCCGCGTTTGGCGCGACCCGTCGGTTCTGGGAACAGGGACTACCGAGCGAAACCCCAAGTATTTACCGTGGGGAGTTTCTCGCATTTGCCGTGTTTGGGGCGGCCGAGCGCGGTGAGTCCGGGGGCTCGCTCGCGGCTTTACGAGAGGCGCAACGAGCCGGCAAACTCGAGGCTTTGGTGCAGGCCTTCGCCGCCGAGCGTCACGATGAAGGCTACGACCGCGGAGTGCACGATCAGGATGCGGCAAGAATTCTCGACCGCCTCCTGGTGCTGAACGATTCATCCGGGCTCCTCAGGTTTTCGCCGCCGGCGCGTGCGCTTGGGCAACTCTTTTGGGAGGCCGACGACGACAGCGACGCGAAGCGCTCTTGGGGTCTTCGGGCGCAGAGCCTCGGCCGTCTGCGAAAGGCGCTCGGTCGCGGCGAAGGGCTGGTCGCGCTCGGCCTCGAAGTGAGTCTGGCGATTGCAGGTTTCGCAGCGAAAAATGGGCTTTTGTCGCTCTCAACGGCGGCGGTGGAGGCTGGAAACTACCTCGTCGAGGAGCTTACGGGCGAAGCGTACTTCACCGTGAGTGCGGAGGCGGAGAGCCTGCGTGACGCGCTCTTGCGGCAGCTCGAAGTGCAGGGGACGCGCCGTAGTTTCGACGACGACATGCGCGCGCTCGAAGGCAAGGTGCGTGAACGTTTTGGGCTTTGCTCGGCCTGGGTCGACGCGTTCATCGCCGCCGATGCGACGCGCGAGCCACGGCGTATCGTGGCCGTCGAGGCGGTGGCCATGCTGTGCGGTCCAGGGGTCTCACGAGTCGCTTCCGCGGCCTTGTGCGAAGCGGACGTGAGCGGGCTTATCGGCCAGCATTCGCGGCTCGAACGGGGCTCGATGCACCTCAGGATCGATGAGCTTTTTGCCCGACTTGGCCGCTACATGCGGGAGGAGCTTCCCGCCTACCGCGCGTACCGAAAGTTGCGTCAAGAACTCGTCGAGCGTGAGCGGGCGTCCTTGCGGCTCGGTGAATACTTGCCGAAGGTGATGAGCGCGTTCGTTCGCAATCGGCTGATCAATGACGTGTATCTGCCGCTCATTGGCGACAATCTGGCGAAGCAACTCGGCGCCGCCGGCGCGGCCAAGCGCACCGATTTGATGGGGCTGCTCCTGCTCGTGTCGCCGCCGGGCTACGGCAAAACCACGCTGATGGAGTACGTGGCGAGCCGCCTCGGCCTGGTGTTCGTCAAGGTCAACGGTCCGGCTCTTGGGCACGGCGTCGTGTCCATCGATCCCTCCGAGGCTCCCAATGCGACGGCGCGTCAGGAGGTCGAGAAGATCAATCTCGCGTTTGAGATGGGCAACAATGTGATGCTCTATCTCGACGATATTCAGCACACGAACCCTGAGCTTTTGCAGAAGTTCATCAGCTTGTGCGATGCCCAGCGGCGGATCGAGGGCGTGTGGCGAGGCACGACCCGAACCTATGACTTTCGCGGCCGAAAGTTTTGCGTCGTGATGGCCGGCAACCCGTATACGGAGAGCGGCGAGGCCTTCAAAATTCCCGACATGCTCGCGAACCGCGCGGACACCTACAACTTGGGAGACGTGCTCGCGGGCAAGG
>CANMZR010000496.1 GCA_947502375.1 Polyangiaceae bacterium | reverse complement strand
CCAAGTGCTACGCCAACGACGACAAGATGATCATCACGTCGCTGAACCTGTACGAGTTCTCGATGGCGAACAACAAGGAGATGGGCGTGCTGATCGACCGGAATGACCCGGCCGACGCGCAGCTTTTCAAGGACGCGATGGACGAGGTGGACTTCATCCAGACGACCAGCCAAAGGTTCGACTTCGTCGCCCCCAGGCCAGAGCCGCCGAGCGCAGTCGAGCGACCCCACCCTCCGGCGGCGAAAGCTCCCGAACGGCCTGCCAGCGGCAAGACGACCACCAGCAACTCGGCAAAAGCCGTGGGCTACTGCATCCGCACGGGGGTCGAGATCGCGTTCAACGTCGAGAAGCCGCTGAGCTACGACGCCTACAAGCGTTGGAGCCAATACTCCGACCCCGACTACGCCGAGAAGTTCTGCCACTTTTCGGGCGAGCCATCGAACGGGGAAACGAGCGTGAGCCGACCGATCTTGAAGAAGAACTGGAAGAAGGCCCAGGAACTTCACGGGATAAAATGAGGTTGGGCACCACCGGGTAGCTCAGGGCGCGGCGGAGGTCCGTACGCCCTCCGATCCGGTGCACCCATCAACCGCCGACGCCTCCCGCAGCTTCCTGAACGCCAAGCTCACCGCCGCCGCCGTCACGCCTTCGCCCCGCGCAAGCGCCGACTGATGCGGGTACACCCCCTCGTCCAGCATCCGCCTCCACGCCTTCGCCCGACGCAGGGGCTCGCGCGGTGGCTTCGGGGGCGGGACCGGCTTCGCGTCCCCGGGGGCGGTCCACGAGCGCGGCCCCTTGACCTCTGGGACATCAACCCGGACCTCGTACTGCGGGCATGGACGGATGAGCCAGCTCATCCGTTCATGGCCGCAAGCAGCCTCCCCGCATTGCGAACATGGTTGGTTGAGCGAGGCGTTCCCACCGCAGATTGGGACGAGTTCGCCACGGCGCTCGGGGGCGCGATTGACTACGGCTGGTCATCGTTTAAGTTCAGCCCGGATCAGGCTCGTTCGAAGCTGACCCTGGGGTTCTGCGCTGGGCTCGCCGGGGATCAAACGGGGGTCGCGTACTTGGTCGACCACCTCGCCGACGCCGACCTCCGTTCCCTTGCCGAGCGCGACCTCTACATCATCGGCGAGGCGGCGGCTCCAGCGCTCAAGTCAGCGGCAACGAACAAGGAGAACCTGTCAGCCGAGGCCGCCGAGGGTGTGCTCCGAGGCCTCCGCCTGGCGGCGGTGATCGAGCGGTTCAAGAAGGAGAATGGGAAGATCGCGAGCCCGAAGAGGCTGCGGACGGGAACCGGCGATGACAGCAGGGCGGATGCTCGCTTTCTCAAGAAGCTGGGTTGGTCGGACGCCAACGAGTCGTACCGCGAGGTATTCGGAGCTGTCGCTGCGCGCGAGAGGATGCTCGAAGCGATCACTGGACAGGACGCGGAGAAGCCCGCGGCCAGCTCGGTGGCCATCCGGGAGGTGACCGTCAGCGACGTGCGCGTCGCGATCCTCACGACGGCGCGCCCGGTTGGTCGGTCGCTCGACCCTGTCCCGGCCGACGGCGAAAAGCCGGCGAGGCTTCCGGCCGGTACCGACCGCACGTTCCTCACGAAGGCGTTCCGATGGGACTCGGCGCAGTGGACCGCCCTGCAGATCGACGGGAAGCCCTCTGTGAACGGTGCCGACGCTGCTGTCGTCAGCGTTGCCGACGCCGCCACGAACGGGAGATTGGGTCCGGACCAGCTCGGCGTGTCGTTCTACCGTGGCATGGAAGAACGCAAACGCGTCGTCTCGGGCTGGGGCTACTACGGCGGCTACGCGACAACGTCCACGGAGCCTTTGATCGAGATCGCAGTCTACCACCTCGGTGGCGATAATTTGGAGTTCGTCAAGCTGTTAGGCATGAAGGACGACTCCGCGGCGGCGCAGGAAGACGCGATGTTCAACGAGGACGAGGGCAGCGAGTAGACCGCCGGGGCGCGGCGCCGGGTTGGTTGCGGGGGTCAGTCCCGTTGCTCTTCGCCTACGCAACGCTCGCGGACATACCCTTGCAGTGCCTGCTTGGAATTCGAGACGAAAATGTAGCCCTCTGCTCCGGGACCGTAAGTGGTCGCGAACTTGCAGTTCGAACTCTCGCGGTAGAGTTTGCCGCCCTCGGACAGGTCGAAGCCAGAATAGGTTCCGTCCTTGAAGTAGATCGGGCATTCATTCAGCACGGAAACGAACGTGACAGTATCGCAGTCGCGGCGGACGAGTGCGGGACGGGGCGGGCAGGGCACACGTACGTCTCGGACCCGGGTGACCGGGCCCGGCCAGACACATGCGCCGCCCTCGAACGGGGTGCGCAGCAGTTCATTTTCGGCAGAAAAGATAAAAGTAGTCTTGCATGCCACGCTTTCAACTTCGGTGGTCGCCCCCCGCTCGATCGAATCCCCGTGCCCACGCGACACGCCGTAGGCGAGTAGCACATCGTCTACGAGTGCGGCCGCGCGACCCTCGGACGCGCCCCAGGTCTCATGCCGGATCGAAGTCATCCATGACTTCCGCTCCTTGCCGAAGAGATAACTATAGGCTGTGGAACCATCGGGCAGCTTGGTGACGGTGTCAGGCGCCTGAAATCGTTCAATCATGCTGATGGCATCGAACTCGCCAAGATAGCGGCGCCACCCATCGGCGTTGGTGACCATGGTGACGTGCTCCTGACGCTCGCGACAGTCGTCGAACGACTCGACGTCTGCGACCCCGCGGGGCTCGACCTTCGGGGCGCAACCGGAGGCAGACGTCGCCGCGAACGCCACGACGGCGGCGAATTCTTCAGGCTTTGTGTCGACCTTCAAGGGAAAGACGCCGATTTCCAGCACCTTCATCGCCGTCTCATGCAGCGCCTTGAGCAACGCGGCTTCCTTGGCTGCGTCCCCCACAATGGCCTCGTCACTGGCCAGCAAAGGCTGCAACCGCAGGCCTACGGACGAAAAGCCCCCCTCATGCGCCGCGTAAATCTGGCCCACAGGCCCCGCATCAAGAATGGTCAGCGCAGCAAGCGAAATGGCGCTCATAACGTCCTCAAAAGGTTCAATTCACGCCGAACCTACAGGGCGAGGGCAGGGGAGGGAAGGGCGGTGGTGGAATGTAAAGTTGTAACATCAATGATCTTGGACAGGTGCGCGAGTAAGCGTAGTTGATGGTCGGTAGATATCGGTGTGTTCAAGGGAGATGCTTTGCCTCAGAGATTTGTGGGCTTTTTCGCAGTTCGGACCCGCTCAAGA
>CANMZR010000495.1 GCA_947502375.1 Polyangiaceae bacterium | reverse complement strand
CGCGAAAACGTGGATCTCCATGAAACGGCGCAGCGCTTCGAGGTGCTTCAGCTGGCCGAAAACCGGGTGTTCGCCGAGCGCACGTTGATCGGCAACGAGGGAATCGAGCATGTCGGCCATCGCCTCAAAAGTTCGTAGCACCACCGTACGCGCCGCGCGACCCCAGGGTCTTGCGCACGTTGCCGGAGCGCACTACCTCGCCGAGCTCCTCGGCCTTCGAGCACGTGGCCTGCGCAGGGCCGCCCTCATGGCCGCCGAAGTGGCAGAAAAGACGGTCGGGGAAGCCGGATTCGAACCGACGACATCCAGCTCCCAAAGCTGGCGCACTACCAGGCTGTGCTATTCCCCGTCCTTCGACGCCGGGCTTGGCCCTGTCGAAGCGATAGGACTATCCGCCGGCGACGAGGAATGTGCAAGCGTTGAGAGCTTGAAGAACGCGACCTTTCACATTGGTGCCGATGAGAACGGACTCGGCCCGCGGCTCGGGCCGATGGTGGTGACCGCAGTCCTCGCAAAGGTCACGCTGAAGGGGCGAGGACTCCTTCATCCTGATGCGAAAAGCGAGCTCGACTCACGGCTCGATGACTCGAAGAAGCTGGTGGCGTTTGGCGACTGTGCGCTCGCGGAAGCGTGGACACGGGCGCTCGTCGAGCGGGGGGCCGGCCGCCATAAACATTGCGAAACACCCGATGAATTGCTGGACGCAGTGTGCATCGACACCCGCGCAGAACTTCAGCGCCCGTGCCCCACGCACGTCCTTTCGCAATGCTGGCGCACCGACGGTGATGCTTTTGACGCCAGGGCGAGTGGCCTGCTGCCGACGGTCGCGCGCGACCTGGACGAGCTCGCGCTCGGGGGGGTCGATATTCTGGCGGTTCGCTGCGTCGTCGTCTGCAATCACCGCCTCAACGAAGCGGCGGAGGCCGGAAAAAGTCGCTTCAAGGTCGATCTGAACGCGATGGAGCGACTCGTGCTCGCACTGCGCGAGCTGGCCGGCGGCGAGGTCAACGCAGTCTGCGGAAAAGTCGGCGGTTACGCGCACTACGAGGAAGCCTTTGGGCCGCTCGCTGGGCGCCTGCACACGGTTCTCGAAGAATCACGGGTACGGAGCGCGTACCGGTTTCCGGGGCTGGGGGAATTGTCGTTTGCGATGGACGCCGACGCCAACCACCGGTTGGTTGCCCTCGCCTCGCTCGTCGGTAAATACGTGCGCGAGCTGTCAATGAGCCGCATCGTCCATCACTACCGCCGAGACGACGCCTCACTCCCGCTGGTCAGCGGCTACCATGACCCCGTCACGGCGCGGTTCGTCGCAGGGACGCAAGCGCGGCGTTCCGACGAGAACGTCCCGAACACGTGTTTCGAACGTACAAAACGCGGGCCCCCACGATGAGCGCTGGCCGACCGAGGAGCCCTATGCGCGCTCACTTCAGGCCGTGGGGCTACCGAGTGCAACGCACGCGTGAACACCGCAGCCAAACACGCTTTCGGGGGTGACCGTCGGACCTGGGCGAGTGCCGGTAAGCTCGGTACGAAAGCGGGCACGAATCAGCGATTTTGTATATGGATCGCTTGTCCGAGGGCGCTCGCCGCCGCTTCCATGAACGCTTCACCGAGCGTCGGATGCGGGTGCACCGTCCGCATCACGTCTTCGACGAAGGCCGCCATCTCAAGTGCGAGAGCGCCCTCGCTGATGAGTGCGCTCGCCTCGGGCCCCACGATGTGGACACCGAGAATTTGCTGTGTATCCGCGTCGGCGATGAGCTTCACGAAGCCGTCGGTCTCGCGCATTGCCATCGCCTTCCCAAGGGCCGCGAAGGGAAACTTACCGACGAGGATCTTCTGGCCCTTGGCCTTCGCTTCTTCTTCGCTGATGCCAACGCTCGATATCTCGGGGTCGGTGAACGTCGAGGCAGGGATCGCGACCCAATCTTTCGCCGCATGATGCCCCGCGATGACTTCGGCGACGACCTCGCCTTCTTTGCTCGCCTTGTGAGCGAGGAACGGCATCCCGCTCACGTCACCGATGGCATAGATCCCCGGGACGTTGGTGCACCCCTGAATGTCGGTCGGGATGAGTCCACGCTCGATGGTGACACCCAACGCTTCGAGGCCAAGACCCGCACTGTTCGGACGCATGCCGACCGCGACGAGCACGACGTCGACGTCGATCGTGAGCACCTGACCCCCTTGGTCGAGCGTAACCTTCAGCGAACCGTCGGCGTTCTTTTCGTAACCCTTGGCCACTGCTTTTTTGAAGATTTTTGCGCCGTGCTTCAAGAGCTTTCGCTCGACGAGCTTCACACAATCTTGATCGTGCGTGCCGAGGAGGGTCGCCTGCGCTTCAGCGACGAAGAGCTCCGCTCCGAGTTTCTGGTAAACGGTGCCGAGCTCGAGGCCGATGACGCCACCGCCGATGACGAGCAGGCGCTTCGGTATCTGACGCAAGCTGACGGCTTCCTTCGCACCAATGATTTGTTTGCCGTCGAACTTGAAGGTCGGGATCTCGATGGTCGACGCGCCCGTCGCAACAACGATGCCCTTGGTCGCTTTGAGAAGTTCTTTCTCGCCGCTCTTCAGCGTGACTTCGACCGTGTCCTTGCCGGTGAGCACGGCGGTACCCTGAAGATAGTCCGCCCCGTTGCCTTTCAAGAGACCGAGGACACCGGTGTTCAGCCGTGTGACGATGCCCTCCTTCCAATCCTGCATGACGTTCGGATCGAGCTCGACGCCCGAAACCTTCACGCCGATGGCGCCCGCTTCTTTTGTGCGCTCGAACGTATTCGCCGCCTGGATGAGCGCCTTCGAAGGAATGCAACCCCAGTTGAGGCAGACGCCGCCTGGCTTATCCTTCTCGATGCACACCACCTTCAGACCAAGCTGTCCAAGTCGAATGGCACAAGGGTAGCCGCCAGGGCCGCCGCCGATAACGATCGCGTCGTATGTCTTCATCGCGAAGTTGTCCTAGCCCATCGGCGCCCGGGGCAAAAGGCGGCGCGTCACTTCGCGCAGGTTGTCGTCGACGCAAAGCCAATCGAAGGGGCAAGCCGCAGCGCCCGCTCGGTGCGTTCATCAAAGTTACCCGACTCGCCAAGGGATTCGGTTGGGTGATTTTTGTTCCAAAGCCGTTGAAATGCGCGGACGTCGAGGCCGGCGTGAGCCTCGCTGATGCGTTTTACTTCGTTTTTTTCCTCGGGGTCCTGCCCCACAAAGTCGAAGTGCCACCGATCTTTCGGACCCATCCACCGAAATATCGGTGGCAC
>CANMZR010000494.1 GCA_947502375.1 Polyangiaceae bacterium | reverse complement strand
TCGCGGACTTCCTGGCCGCCGGTGGGCGCATCGATGCGCTGATGAATTTTGTGCCGGTCCGTCCGGGTGAGGCCTATCTGGTCGATGCGGGAACCGCCCACGCGCTCGGTGCGGGGGTGACCCTGTTCGAGCCGCAGCTCGTCTGGCCGGGACGGCGCGGAGTGACGTATCGATTTTGGGATTGGGGGCGGCGCTACGATTCGGCGGGTGCGCTCCGACCGAGTGGCCAGCCGCGCGAACTCCACGTCGAGCGTTCGTTGGCGGTGACACGCTGGGACTTGCCCGGCGGTGGGCCTTTCGTCGAGGGCTGTCGCGCGAAGGCGACCGTGCTCGAGTCGGGAGCTGCAGAGCGCACGCGCGTTGTGGATTGGCCCTGGTTTCAGGTGGAGCAGTGGTCGGGAACGGGTTCCTTGGTGATCCCCGCGTGCGATGCACTCTGGGCCGTGACTGTAGTCAAGGGGAAGTGCAGCCTCGCGTGCGAGACGGGCGAGCTCGTGCTCGAGTGTGGTCACAGTGCGGTCGTGCCGGCGGTGGGCGGTCGCCTCACGGTGGGGCTCGATGCCGCGACTGTGTTTGCGGTGCAAACTTGACGGATATCATCGCAAGCGTTGAATTGACGGATCTCCTCGCCGACGAGGAATTGACGGACGATGCGCTCACCCGCGATTTTCGGATCTGGCAGCGGCGGCGAGGGCATCGCTATTCGCTCGACGACGTCGCGACGGCTTGGCAAGCGGCCGAGGCACGGCCCGCCGCGCGGCGCTATCTGGACCTCGGCTGCGGCATCGGCTCGGTGCTGCTCATGGTCGCCTGGAAGCTCAAAACAACCCACGCCGTCGGCATCGAGGCACAACCTTTGAGTGCCGCTCTGGCGCGGCGCAATGTCCTTCACAATGGCCTCGAAGGGCGCGTGGTCGTCGTCGAAGGGGATTTGCGAGAGGTGGTCGCGACCCGGACGGACCGCTTCGAGCTCGTCAGTGGAACGCCGCCTTACCTGCCGCTCGGCACCGCGCTCCACTCGCCGGATCCCCAGCGCGCAGCCGCACGGATGGAACTTCGCGGTGGGATCGAAGCCTATCTCGCAGCGGCGGCGAGCGTGCTTTCGGAGGACGGTCGGGTGGTCGTGTGCGCGGATGGACGTCACCCCGAGCGGGTCACGTGCGGCGCGGCGGCGGCCGGTCTGGTGCCGCTCCTGCGAAGAGATGCGATCGCGCGTGCGGGGGCCGCAGAGCCCCTCTTCTCGGTGTGGACCCTCGCTCGCGAAGGCTGTGCCGAGGGGGCGGTGTTACGGCATGAGTCGTTGCTCATCCGCGACGCCAGCGGTGGCCAGACCGAGCAAGCCCGAGCACTCCGCGGGTTCTTCGGCCTCGGCCTCGGCTGACGGGTTTGGCTCCGCGTTTCAGGCGATGAGCGCTCGGAGCGGCTCGAAGAGGCTCGGCCCTGCGGCGACGATGTGCCCGCCGGTCAGCCAATCGTTTCCACCTTTGAGATCACTCACGCGACCGCCTGCCTCTTGCACGAGCAGAGCACCGGCCGCGACGTCATGGGCCTTCAGCCCGAGCTCCCAAAAACCGTCGTAGCGTCCTGCAGCGACGTACGCGAGATCGAGCGCGGCGGCACCGCAACGTCGCACGCCGCGCGTGGCTTCGGAGGCTCGGACGAAGCGTTCGTCGTTCGGCCAACGCCCGCGGTCGTAAGCAAAACCCGTCGCCACCAGGGCCTCCTCAAGCGTCTCGGTGTCCGACACTCGGAGCTCGATAACGGGTGTATTCAAAAACGCGCCCATGCCTCGCGCGGCCAGGAAAAGCTCGCCAAAGTACGGAGCGAACACTGCGGCGGCGATCAACTCGGGTGCCCGCGCCGTCGCTGCTCGCTCCACCCGTGCGAGCGCGCCCGCATGCGGCAATCTCTCCACGCCGATCGACACCGCAAAGAACGGATGGCCATGGAGGTAGTTGGTGGTGCCGTCGAGTGGATCGACAATCCAGCGATAACGGGCCTCGTCTAAAGGTGCGAGCCGCGCTCCGCCTTCTTCGCCGAGGAGGGCATGGTCAGGGTAGGCGGCCGCGATGTGTTCGAGGATCAGCTCCTCCGATTCTCTGTCCACTCGGCTGACGAGCTCGCGATGTTCCTTCGTCTCGATGGTGCCGCGAAATCGGCCGAATGGCAGATTGTCCATCAAAAGGCGTCCCGCGCGTCTCGCAATCGTTCCCGCGAGTTCAGCGAGCGCGGCGGGTCGAAGCTCCTCCTCGTCCTCTTTCAACGGTTCCACGCGACGCTCATACCAGCCGCTTCGAAAGGCCGCACGCGTCGATGTCAATCGAATGGGAAGCCGTCTGGTGATAGTGTGATGGCGAGTGATGATCTGGCGTGCTCAAGACCGTTGGCGGAGGGCGTCGAGGCTGGTCCTTGGAGGCACGCTCGGCTTCGTGGGCGTGCGGTTTTTGACTGCATGCGCGACCGGCACGACGGCGAGTGACACCCTCATCGGTGAGTCCGGTGGGACTGGCATGGGTGGCGCAAGCGGCGCCGGCGGCGCGCCCTCGACGACCGTGTCGAGTTCATCGACGGGGATGGGCTCCTGCGACGCCACCTGTGCTCCCGGTCTCGTCGATCTCGACGGCGATCCCGCAACGGGCATGTGCGGTTGCGAATACGCCTGCGTCAAAAAAAGCGACATTGACTTGGTCGATCCCGCCTTCATCGATGAGAACTGCGATGGCAGCGACGGCGTCGTTGCGGAGTGCGTGTACGTGTCGAAGTCCCACGGCGCGCCCGGTGGTGACGGCTCCCGCTCCGCGCCCGTGGACACGCTCGCGGCCGGGGTTGCCGTAGCGCTCAAGTTGGCTCTTCCCGCTGTGTGCATTGGCGGTAGCGCGAACGGCGAAACCTACGACGGCAGCGTGACCTTGCCCTCGGGGCTGAGCATTTACGGGGGTTTTGATGCCGAAGAGGCCGCGTTCGCCTTTCGACGTTCTCCCGCTGTCACGACCACGCTCAAGGCGGCGGGGACGGTCGTTCTCGTCCCCGCCGCCGATTCCGAGATGCATGTCGAAGGGCTTACGTTGCACGCGCTCACTCCAAGTGTGCCCGGTGCGAGCGCTTACGGAGTCCGCGCCCTTGGCGGTCTCGGGATGCTGTTCGTCCGCTACGACACGATCACCGTGGACAAGGGTGCCGTCGGTGCGGCGGGTGCCGCGGGCGCGGCGATGATGTCACCCCAGGCATCGAACGGAGCCGCTGGCTCGAACGGTTGCACCGGCAGCAACTGCGGTACC
>CANMZR010000493.1 GCA_947502375.1 Polyangiaceae bacterium | reverse complement strand
CGTAACGCGAGGATTTGCTCGAAATACTGCCCTTGTAACCTTCACGGCATGGGCCCTCATGGGGTGTGCAGGTTCACTGGCGGCGGCACCCCCGTCGGCCACCGGTGCGGGCGTGGCTCCGGCCTCCGCAAACGGAGCCGCTGCGACCGCTGCGACCGCTGCCACCACTGCAACTGGCGCTTCGGACGCGGGTGCAAAGAGCGTGTCGAACGCGTCGCCACAGTTTTGGTGGCCCGAGCGGCTCGACCTCTCACCGCTTCGTCAAGGAGGCAGCGAGTCCAACCCGATGGGCAAGGACTTCGACTACGCAGCCGCGTTCAAAAAGCTCGATCTGAAGTCCGTGAAGCAAGACCTCGCGAAGGTCTTGAAGCAGTCCCAATCATGGTGGCCTGCGGACTACGGCCACTACGGCCCATTCTTCATCCGCATGGCCTGGCATAGCGCTGGAACGTACCGAATCGGAGACGGACGCGGTGGCGCCGCGGGGGGCCAACAGCGCTTCGAGCCATTGAACAGCTGGCCTGACAACGCGAACCTCGACAAGGCGCGCCGCCTCCTCTGGCCGCTGAAGCAAAAGTACGGCGCGAGCATCTCGTGGGCGGATCTCATGGTCCTTGCCGGCAACGTTTCCTTGGAGTCGATGGGGTTCAAGACCTTCGGATTCGCGGGCGGCCGACGCGACGAGTGGGAGGCGGATCTCGTTTACTGGGGACCTGAGAAGAAGTTCCTCGCAGACGAACGACGCACGAAGGACGGCAAGCTCGCGCAGCCGCTTGGAGCCGTTCAAATGGGCCTCATTTACGTCAATCCAGAGGGACCCAACGGAAAGCCGGACCTGCTCGCGGCCGCGAAGGACATTCGCGAAGCCTTCGGCCGAATGGCCATGAACGACGAAGAAACCGTGGCTTTGATTGCAGGCGGCCACAGCTTCGGCAAGGCACACGGAGCCGCTCCGCCCGAAAAGTGTGTAGGCGCAGCGCCGGCTGGCGCGCCACTGGACGAGCAAGGGCTCGGTTGGAAGAATCGTTGTGGTTCGGGGAACGGGAAGGACACCGTCACGAGCGGCCTGGAGGGCGCATGGACGTCCACGCCGACCAGCTTCTCGATGGATTATCTGGCGAATCTCTTTGCGTACGAGTGGGAGCAAACGAAGAGCCCGGCTGGTGCGACGCAATGGATCCCCAAAGATGGCAAGGCCCACGACGCGGTGCCCGACGCACACGAGCCTGGCAAGTACCACGCGCCCATCATGTTCACGACGGACCTCGCGCTGAAGTTCGACCCGAGTTACCAGAAGGTCTCGAAGCGCTTCCTCGACAACCCCAAGGAGTTCGAGCTCGCGTTCGCAAAAGCTTGGTTCAAGCTCACGCATCGCGACATGGGACCGCGCACCCGTTATCTCGGCAGTGAGGTTCCATCCGAGGTGCTCGCGTGGCAAGACCCGCTCCCGCCCGTGGACCACAAGCTCATCGGACAAGCCGAGGTGAGCGGACTTAAAAAGACGCTTCTCGACTCGGGCCTCACGACCGGTGAGCTCATCCGCACGGCCTGGGCCTCAGCGGCCACCTTCCGCGGGACCGACAAACGCGGGGGCGCGAACGGCGCACGGCTGCGCCTGGCACCGCAGAAAGACTGGGCCGTCAACACCCCCGGCGACCTCGCGAAGGTGCTGCTACGCCTGCAGAGCATCCAAGCGGATTGGAACAAATCACGCACCGACGGGAGCCGCATCTCGCTTGCGGACCTGATTGTGCTCGGTGGCTCTGCCGCCATCGAGCGTGCCGCGAAGTCGGCTGGCTTCGACGTGGAGGTCGCGTTCACGCCTGGTCGCACCGACGCGTCGGACGAGCAAACCGACGTGGCCTCCTTTGCGCTGCTCGAGCCGAAAGCGGACGGCTTTCGCAACTACTACAGCGAGGCCAACGAACACTCGCCGGCCGAGATGCTCATCGAGCGCGCCACCTTTCTCAAGCTTACGGTGCCCGAAATGACGGCGTTGCTCGGCGGCCTGCGGGTCATGGGAACCAATGCAGACCAGTCCATGAACGGCATCTTCACCAGCCGTCCTGGCCTGCTCACGAACGACTTCTTCGTCAACCTGCTCGACATGGCGACGAAGTGGCAAAAATCGCCAACAAAAGCTGGCATTTACGAGGGGATCGACAGGGCGACGGGCACGTTGAAATGGACCGCGACTCCCGTCGACCTGCTCTTCGGCTCGCACTCGGAGCTTCGCGCCATAGCGGAGGTCTACGCGGCCGAGGACGGCAAACAGAAGTTTGCACAGGACTTCGTCAAGGCGTGGGTCAAGGTCATGATGCTCGACCGCTTCGACGTGCAGAGCCGCTGAGCCTGCTCGGCCAGCGAGTCTTTCACGAGTGGCCACGCCGAGCCGAGAACGCGGTGTGCCCATCCTGCCCTGGCCGATCACTCGGACGAGTAGCCCCGCGCGTGACGGGCCCTTCAGCGGAAACCCCCATTCGGTCGCCTTCACGGCAAACACGTGGCGCACCCGCCCTCTTGTCCCGGAAACCCCGCCGCTGCCATGCCTCAAGCTCGACGGATAGTGACTCGGGCACTGCTGTTTATTTAGCCCTCGATTCGAACGAATCGAGGGGTGAGTGAGCACCGCCACGGCCCGAGCGACGGGTAGCGGGCCGAAGCTTATCGAGCGTCGTTGAAGCGGTGGCGCTCATGGCGTCGTTGTTTTTTCAAACACTCACGCACGGCAGAGCCGAGCGGCGAGTCTCGGCACCACTTCAGCGAGCGGAGCCTCCAACTTCAGCGTGGCCTCGGGATCGCCGCGGGTCGGACCCAAGCTCACGATGGCGATTGGGATCCCCCGCTCTACCGCTCGCCGCACGAAGCGGTACCCCGAGAAAACCGTGAGCGAGCTCCCGAGCACGAGGAGCGCGCCCGCTCTGTCCACGCAAGCCATCGCATCCGCCACGACCGACGGCGCAACGGTGCCGCCGAAGAAAACGACGTTGGGCATCAGCGTACCCCCGCACGACACACACGGAGCGACACAAAATCCTTCGAGTCGCACGGGCGACACCTCGGCATCACCGTCTGGCATCCCCCCTGCCAGGTCGCTCTCGAAACCAGGATTCAGGGCACGCAAGCGAAGCTGCAACACCTCCCGCGATTCGAAGCCCTCGCAGTTTAGGCAGCGCACCTCGGCGAGTGCCCCGTGCAGTTCGATGATCCGCCGTGACCCCGCGAGTTGGTGAAGCCGGTCCACGTTCTGAGTGATGAGCCCGGTGAGCTGTCCAGCCATTTCTAGCT
>CANMZR010000492.1 GCA_947502375.1 Polyangiaceae bacterium | reverse complement strand
GCTCTTTGACGCGTTTTTCAAGCAGCCGTTCGTGCGACAACATTTTCTCGATGCGCTCCGCGAGGTCCGCACCACCGGTGGCTTTCGCCGCAACTCGGGCGCGCCCAAGTTCATCTTCGACGCGACGCAGGTGGGCAAGCGCATTCTCGCCGGTGACCCCGAGAATGCGTCGAACGCCCGCAGCGGTGCCGGCCTCGCTGACGATCTTGAACATGCCGATCTCGCCAAGAGACTGGCAATGGGTGCCGCCGCAAAGCTCCACGGAGTCGGTGGTCATCGTGAGCACGCGCACGAACTCGCCGTATTTTTCCTCGAAAATGGCCATCGCGCCCGACTTGCGCGCCTGGGCAATCGGCAACACCTCCGTCTGCACCGGAGCCGCCCCGAGCGCCTTGGCATTCACGAGATCTTCGACCTGTCGAAGCTCAGCTGCGGTCATGGCCTTTTGATGCGCAAAATCGAAGCGCAGGAACTCGGGGCCGACGAGCGAACCCTTTTGCTGCGCGTGGCGCCCCAGCACCTCGTGAAGAGCCCAATGAAGGAGATGCGTCGCTGTGTGATTGCGGCGCGTCGCGGAACGCCGCGCGTGATCGACTTCGAGACGTCCGTGGTCCCCCACATTGACCGTCCCAAGCGTCACGCGACCGCGGTGCAGGTGGGTGTCCCCCGACGGCTTCTGCGTATCCTCGATGACGACATGAAAGCCCGGCCCATGGATCGTTCCCGTGTCGCCAACCTGGCCGCCAGCTTCCGCGTAAAACGGAGTCTTGGAGAAAATGAGCTCGACCTCCTCCCCCTCGCATACGCTCGTCACGCTTTCACGCCGCAGCGTTTCGCCGACGCGGGTTAACTTCAAAATCCCCACGACATCGGCGGTGTCGCTCTCGCTGTCGTAACCCGAGAACTCGGTCTTTCCGGCCTGCGATGCCAGCTCAAGCACCGCCACGTCGAGGGCCCCCGAACCTACCTTGGAGCCTTCGCTGCGGCCTCGCTGGGCTTCGAGTTGCCGATCGTATTCGGCCACGTCCACCTCAAACCCCTGCTCTCGACCGATGACCTGGGTCAGATCGAGCGGAAACCCGAAGGTGTCGTAAAGCTTGAACGCGACCTGTCCCGGCATCACCCGTCCGTCGGCCTCGTCCCGCCATTCACGGTTCCTGGCGATGAGCTCGAGGCCGCGCCCGATCGTGGAGCGAAAGCTCGTCTCCTCGCGTTCCGTCACCGAGGCGATGAGCTCGGCGCGCTCGCTGAGTTCGGGGTAGCTCTCGCTCATGGCATCCGCGGCCTCGCGGGCAACGACGTGCAGGAAAGGCTCCCCTATCCCCAGCCGATGCCCGTGACGAATGGCCCGGCGCATGACGCGGCGCAACACGTACTCGCGGCCATCACGGTCAGGGAATATCCCTTCGGCGATGAGAAAAGCAGCGGTGCGGGCGTGGTCAGCAATGACGCGCATCGATACATCATCGTCACCGGCCCCCCGCGTGTAGGTCTTCTTCGCGAGCTCTTCGGTGCGCGCGATGAGGCGCCTGAGGATGTCGGAATCGTAGTTCGAGCTGACCCCTTGCACCACGCTCGCGAGTCGCTCGAGCCCGGCCCCGGTGTCGATGCTCGGTTTCGGGAGAGGCACGGGGAGCGCCCCCTCGTGCGCTCGATCGTACTGCATAAAGACGAGGTTCCAGATCTCCATCCAGCCGCGCCCATCGACGCCAGGCTCGTCACCGAACGCCGCATAGTCAGGGTCATCGCCATGGAAATAATGAATCTCCGTGCACGGTCCGCAGGGCCCCGTCGCGCCCATGCTCCAGAAGTTGTCCGCCATCCCAAGGCGCCGAATGCGGGCGTCTCCAAGGCCCGTTATCTTTCGCCAGAGGAGCGCCGCCTCGGTATCGGCCGCGAACCCTTCCGAGCCTTCGAACACCGTGATGAGCAACCGCTTCTCGGGCACGCCGAGGACCTTGGTGAGGAGCTCCCACGCGTAAACGATCGCTTCCTCTTTGAAATAATCGCCAAAGCTGAAGTTGCCCAGCATCTCAAAAAACGTGTGGTGACGCGCGGTCACCCCGACGTTTTCGAGGTCATTGTGCTTGCCGCTGATGCGTATGCACTTCTGCGACGAGGTCGCGCGCGTGTAGGGACGGCGATCGCGTCCCGTGAAGACATCCTTGAATGGCACCATCCCTGCATTGACGAACATCAACGTCGGGTCGTGCTCGGGAACGAGCGGAGCACTGGGCACGACGAGATGTCCGCGAGCGGCGAAGAAGTCGAGAAACGTCCGGCGGATCGCCGCGCTATTCATGGACATTGGGCTACTTTAGCCGCCCCGCGTCCGCAAGGCTCGGCATGCACTCTCACGCGCCTCTGCGTTCGCGGGTGACATCACCTAGGGCGAGCTAGACCCTCGCCGAAAAGGCCCTACTGGTTCTTGCAAATTGCCAACGCGGGGGACCCTCGCCCAAAAGCGTCGCGAGCGACGAATCCCTAGGCATTTTTTTATTAAGTAACATGCGCGAGCGATAGGCACTTCCTGTGCCTTGCGCGAACCCGCCCGAAGAGCCAACAAGCATCGCGGCGAGGGTCGAGCTAGTAGAGGATACCCATCGACCAGCGCACCATCTGCGCCGTGGAGGTGGCGAGTGCCGCATCGCCAGGCTTCTGGAACGCCGCATACGACGATACCTGACCCGGCAGATAGCCCAAACCTGCGAGCGGGAAGAGGACCCCGTACTCGAGGCTTGTGAAAAATCCGCCCATCTTTTCGAGGTCGTCGTTCAAGACGCCGTCTTTGGCTTGGTAGTACAGCTTGAAGTTGAGCTCGACGCCGAGATCGCGAGCGTTCCCCGGAGCTTGCACGAACTGGCTGGCACGGCTCCAGATCAAACTCGCCGCGCCGCCGAGTTTCTGCCCGTCCGCATCGCGCAAGAAGTCGTAGCCCGCGGTCGGCTTGAAGAAGTAGCTGCCCTGAATTCGCGAAAGAATATTGCGATAGAGGATGAGATCGACCCGGTAATCCGGATGAAAGCGAAACGTCGAGATCGTCCGATCGAGCGTCTTTTGCGGCTGCAACTCGTTTCCGAGCGGCGCGAGGCTATCGACGTCGCCGTCACCCGATGCATAACCGAAATCAAACGCGAGCCGCAATTTGTCCTCGAGGAGTCGCACCTCACTCTGCGCGGCCACACCGAGTTGAAGGAGCTTCCAGCCGTTCTTCGACGGGTCGTCCGAGTTCAGGTAATTGTTCGATTCACGCAGCACATTTTGAATGCTGCCCGCGACCAGCGCGCCTTCCGCTTCGAAGC
>CANMZR010000491.1 GCA_947502375.1 Polyangiaceae bacterium | reverse complement strand
GGTCGACATGATGAAGGTCTGGCAAATCGGCTTGGACACGGATCCAGCCATCGTGAACCGCATGGAGTTCCATGATCCGCAGGGTCGTATCTGGATCTCGGAGACCTACGGGAAGGAAACGCTCACGCACGTGTCGCCAGCCAAGACCGTTCAACGCGGTATCGCGGCTCGCAGCATGGAGTGGGCGAACGAGCTCCTTGTGAAGGCCTACGAAACCACCAACGGTGCGGACCTCGACGGCGACAGCAAGCCGGATTGGTACTTGCCTGTTTACGTCAACGGCCAACCGGTCGTGAAGTTCGACCCGACCAAGAAAGCAGCCAACGGCCCGCTTCCGACCAATTGCAGTGCAACCGACAACAGCGGTTGCAAGTGCGAGGACAACGGAGCCTGCGAAGAGATGGTGCGTTACGTGTCGGTCATCGACTACATGCGCAAAGCCGGCGTGCTCTTCTGGCAGTTCCCGCACAACCAGAAAGGCATCTACAACTGATGCTTTCTAGACCGTCGAACGGAGTTTCAACTCTGTTTGACCAATAGCTGGGCCGGTCCTACGCGGACCTTCCCTTGGCGACGAAAGGCTTGGTCCCACGTGGACCGGGCCTTTCGTTTTTTGGGGTGCCTATCGTGCTTCCAGCGCTCGATCGTTGCCCCAACATTGGACCAGACGCTGGACGATGCTAGACCGACTCCGATGTCCGACGTGGTGTTCGCGGTGAAGGTCGAGCTCGACGTTCCTGGCGAGACGGGGCGCCAGGCGAAGGTGTTTGCGCTCTGGTCGCTCTGCCTCTTCGTGGCGGTGGTGGTCTCGGCCTACCGGCGTCCGGCGATCCCGGAGCGCGCCCGCGAGACGGCTGAGCAACAGGAGATTTTGAGCGAGCATCGCACCGAGCGCGCTGCGATTGCGCTGACGCTGGGGCTCTTCTTGCCAGGAGCGCTGACGTGGTGGCTGACCCACCACCACCGACGAGGTGGAGGGCATGCTCGTGGAATCACCGTCGATGTGACCGAGAACGGCGAGCTGCGACTTTGGGGCGGTAGCTACGGGCAGCGAATCGTACTCACGGGAGCCGAAGTCACCGAACGCCTTGTGGACATTTACAGCGGACGCCTGGGGGCATGGCGCGAGCGGAGACTCTCGGTGCGTGCGCGCAAGGCCCTGCGGGGTAGCCCTTCCCTCCTCGAAATTGGAGCGCGCGCCGAACCGTCGGACGAGCTCCTCGGCCTCGCCCTCACGGGCGGCGAAGGGGACTGCGTCGAAGTGACCCGCCAAGATTATGTGGAGTTGCTGGAGCGGATCCACTCCCTGGCGGCACGTGCCGTGGCCCCGGCAGTCGCAGCTCGCACCGGTGACGACGGCGGAGCGGCCTCAACCCTTGCGTAGATAGCCGCGGTCGATAAGACCGAGGAGGCGGCGTACCGTGTCGGTATCTGTCAGCCGACACTGATCGAGGATGCGCTCGATGCGTCCAAGGTTGTGCGAGAGCTGAACGACCATGAGGTCCACGTCGTCGAGGGCTAACAACGACGCCAGGAGCGGACGCGCCAGCACCAGCGAATCCCCGTCATCCGGGAGCCGCTGACGCAGAACATCGAGTTCATCGAGGGCGCGCTTCGCTTCAACGATCAACGCAGGGATGTCGTAATCGACCCGACGTGCCTCGGGTGGCCCACCAGGTCGGACATAGTATTCCCCCTGGGACGCGCCAAACATCCGAAGCAGCACCTTCATCGGCGGCGCGCCGGGGAGCGAGTCCAACCCGCAGTCCCAGATTCTGCCCCGGTAAACAGACACGAACCCAGGAACTCCATCGAAGCGCAGGTCGAGAAAGATATCCTGACCGTCCGCGCCGTACGTCTGCAGCACGTTCGCGACCCCGACATCGGCGAGGTCACCGGAGAGGTCGCTTGGCTCGGGCGCGAGCACGTCTTCGCTCACGTCGATCGTCGGCTCGGTACCCGAATACACGACAGCGCACGTCAGCTTCAAGATCGTCGCGCCGATGAGAATACGATCACCGGCCTTCAGTTCGGCCGGCTCGCGAAGCTTCTGCCCGTTGACGAACGTTCCGTTCGCGGAGCCCATATCTTCGACGCGCATCCCACCGTCCTTCAACGTGAAGCACGCATGCTTTCGGGACACCATTCCATCCAAAAGGATGAGCCCAGCATCGCCGCCGCGCCCCACGACGAGCTCGGAGGGGTCCGTAACGACGAGCTCACTCCCTTGAGACTTACCCGTCAAAAACCGCAAGGAGTGATAGCGCTCGCCCAAAGTTCGTCCTCCGACCGCTGTCCGCTGCCCGCTAGGCGATCCTCCGAAGCCTAGTTCGCCGAGTCCATCGACGCGACGGGTATTTCGACGCTGTCGGAAGCAGGGCAGCTGTCCCCACCATAAGCGGTCGTAGATGTCCGCCTTGTAGGGCAGCAGCTGAGCTACGCGCGGGCGATGACCCGAAGATCAAGGCCAACGCCTCCAAGCACAAGGCGATGAGTTACGAGCGCATGGGCGAGGCCGAAAAGAAGCTCGAAGGCGAGATTCAAGCGCTGCTCGAAGAGGCCGCGTGCCTCCGAAACGCCTGGACCAGCGCGGCTTGCCGTCGCGGTCGAAGCTGGCGATGAGGACGTCCACATCCCCGGCACTGTCGTGCTGCGCTCCGCCCGCGTCGATCTTGCCCGTGAAAGCCACCGCACCGTAGACGGTGCCATCGGGATCGACCGCCAGCTCCTCGCGAGTCAGCCTCGAATCTCGACCAGCGCTTCGCCCGCTTCGAGGTGCCTGACCGCCTCGGCCCAAGTCTTCAGGAGAACCGCACGCAGGTTAGCGTTCGACGTGTTCCCGCAGCGTACCCAGACAACTTGCGGCGGCGGGCCGAAGCGCTCGAGCAACGACACGAAGTCCGAGTCCTTCGTCATCACGACCGCCGAGGCGCTTCTCGCGGCCTGGAAAATCTCACCATCCTCGGCGTCACGAAATCCGATGTCGCGCAGCGCGCTCGCGTCGGTGCCGAGTTCGTCCTTCAAACAGCGAGCCATGGCCGGGGAGAGATGAGCGTCGACCCAGACCTTCATGCGGCGAGGATCGCGTGGTTAACGCTGCGGCTCGCGAAGCGGAGGCACGCGAGCACGTCGTCACGCTCCAGGTCCGGGAGCTCTTCGAGGACCTGCTCGACGGTGAGGCCCGAGGCCAGGAGATCGAGCACGTCGCAGACGCGAATGCGCATGCCGCGCACGCACGGGCGGCCTCCGCACTGATTCGAGTTCGTGGTGATTCGTGTCTCGATCTCGGCCATCTCGCTGGGCTAGAGAGTACTCGATTCGCC
>CANMZR010000490.1 GCA_947502375.1 Polyangiaceae bacterium | reverse complement strand
CCAAGCGGAATTAGGAAATTTCGCAAAATCCGTGACCGCGAAAGCCCGGGTGGACGATGAGGGAATCGACGCGCCGATCCCGCCGAGCGGCGGCCCCTGCGAACTGGAAATCCCCCGCTCGATTCGCCTCCGGGTACCGGCCACGGAGGATGACGTTCTCTTTCAGTATCAGACCGTGGTCTTGAATCCGCCCCTGCCCGTTGGCACGTTCGCTCAGCCGCTGCCTGCTGGGTCGGCGCTTCAACCCGTGCAATGCGGAAGTCTATAAGGTGCTGCGGTGTTGACGTACGGAAGCGCTGTTCCTAGCTTTTTCATGGTTCGTTCTTTTGCGGCTTTCGCTCTGTCATGACAGCCAACCTTGTCGAATGGATGACGCGCATCGTGACGCGTGGGGTCGTGCTTTTTGTGGTGCTTGCGATCCTTCTTCGTCCCGGAACGAGTCGGGGGTCGATCGCCGAGCAACGCAATCGACTGCCAAGCGCCGCCCATTGTGAGGACCCGATCGTGGGGGAGTGGAAAGCCCATCAATACAATGATGTCTGGAAGCAATGGGTCATCTTTCGGCTGATTGTGCGCCGAAAACCGGGCAGCCCCACTGAGCTTATCGGTCAGATTTTCAACGAGACATGGAGTGGTCGCAAGGCCGATCAGGAGCCCGGTCCCTGCAGCGAGTTCGTCACGTACCGAACGCGCACTTCGATGCCGCAGGCGTTCGGTAGTTATCGCGATGGGCAAGTTGTTTTTGGAGCGACGGATTACGTGAGCGACGGCATCGTTTGCGGAAAGGTGCCGCAAGGCTTCGGATACCTGCCCGATCACTTCACCGGTCCGCTCGACGAAGAGAGCCAAGAATTTCAATCACGCAACAACGATGGGGGCCGGGCCGTGAACGAGCCTACCCTTTTTCGAAGGGTCCAGTGCTTCGATGGGCCGACCCGCAAGGTTCCGGTCGATGTCGTTGCTCCGCCTTTCGTCCCGCCAGAACGGTCGGGCGGATGCTAAAGCGCGGCGTTCGTTTCGTCGTTCGCATGGGCGAGCTATTTCCGTTCACGCCGCTCGGACTGGCGGTTGCCCTCGCGTCGTATACGGCGCTTCAACATTACGGGTACAAGCAGCGCGATCTGTTCATGTTCGCCGTGAGTGCTCTCGGGCTTTTGCTCGTCGCTTTGGCCGTGCTCACGGCGACGGTTGCGGCATTCGTTGTGTTTCGTTCGGCGCGGTCTCAAAGCGCTGCCACTCAGCTTCAACTCGATTGTGGCCGCTGGTCGACGACGGGATTTTCGGTTCGTTCTGTGTGGTTCGTGCCGTTCGCGACCGTGGCATGGCGGTGGTGCGGGCTGCGAGCCGAGGTGCGACAAGAGCGGGTTAGGGGTCGCCTCAATGAGTCGGTGAGAGCCACCCGGCGCGGCATGGTATCCGCTGTCGACAGACGCTTCGAGGTCGGTGATGTCTTCGGACTCGCACGATTCTCGTTTCATGCGCGGCAGGTGCGCGAAGTGCGACTCTTGCCCGCCGTCGGTGCGCTGCGTCAGGTGGCGGTGATTCGCGGCCTTTCCTCGGGCGCGGATGTCAGCGACATCGATGGCAAGCCCGAAGGGGATCCCTTCGACACTCGACGCTACGCTCCCGGCGATCCGATCCGCTTCATTCTCTGGAAGGTTTTTGCAAAAAGTCGAAATCTCATCGTTCGGACGCCCGAACGCGCGACAAGTCCAGTGGAACATACGGTGGCGTATCTTGTGGCGGGAAAAGGTGATGAGCCTGCTGCCGCTGCTGCGCGCGTTGCCGTCGACCTGGGTGCCTTCGGGAACGGCTGGCGCATCGGTGCGGATGGCATGTCCAGTGCGCCACATTCGCGTGCCCAGGCGCTCGACCTCTTGAGTCGAAGTGGTGCACTCTCCGAGGAATTTTCGGGCGCGGGGCTGGCGCGCTTTGTCGAGGATGCTGGGGTGCTCGACCGTCTGGTTGTGTTCGTGCCTGCGCGCCCGGGGCCGTGGCTTAGGAAGGTCGCCGCTGCGGTCCGTCCTCTGAAAGGGAAGGTTGACTTCGTCGTCGGAACCGATGGAATCGCGCGGGATTCGAACTGGGTGCGGGCTCTCTCGCGCACGCCGCAGACGCAGGATGGCGAGCCCGCCGTACCGATCGACGAAGTTTTGAAAGTGGTCAAGGCACTCTCGGGTGGTCCCGGCGGCCCGCGTGTCGTCGTCATCGATCGGCTGACCGGGCAGGCGTATCTGCCAGAGAAACTCCCGCGCGGTTCTCGCGCTCGCTCGGCAGGTGCCGCGTGAACTTGAAGATGCCAGACCACGGCGTGAGGTCACGGACGCTTCAGGCGCTTGGGCGAGAGCTTGGCCGTGGGGACGGTGAGAGTCGGATGGCTTGGCTCCGTCACCCTGTTCGGAGCGTATCGACGGCACTCGCTCTCAGTTGTCTCGCGTGGCCGCTCACGAGCGCTGTCGGAGTTGGCGCTGTCGTGCTCGGTGCGTTCGTAGGCGTGGTGGCCGGCGAACTCTTGGGTCGCTCGAAGTGGCGCGGCTGGGTCGTGGCGCTAGGCATATTGCTCGCATTCCTGGCGTTTCAATCGCTGGCGGCACTGTGGCTCCGCGTCGAATGGCTTGCTCGCGTATTGGGTCCACCGAGGACGCTTTCTTGCGGGCTCGCGCTGCGCTTCTTTGGTTGGAGTGCTTTTCCCACGGCGGGGCTTCGCGCGCTTGCGAAGCGTGTGCGCCCCCTCATCATGATCGAGCTTGCGGCTTGCTTGGCTGGCATTGCGTTTCTCTTTGCGGCGCATCGCGGGGGCAACGTCGCCCGTCCATTGTGGCTCGGTGATTACGCGTGGCGTGCGGGTCTTGACCCGGCGGTGGTGTTGCTCGCCGCGGGGACGGCGTCGTTCGTGCTCATGGCCGTCGTGCTCGCCACCGAGCATGGCCGTCGTACGAGTGCCGTCACCCTCCTCGCCTTGCCGCTCCTTGCGTGGCTCGTCTTCGCCTCGTTTGAGGTGATGCATTTCGGACAGCTCCCGAACGACAGCGAACGTGACAGCCCGATCACCGCGCATGGTGAGCCGCCCAAGCTGCCGAAGACGAATGGCAAGGTTGAGCCAAAGGAGAACCCTGGTAATCGCAACAAGGACGGCACGGACGGCGTGAAGCCCGATCCAGTCAAGGGTGACGCCGACGGTTCAAAGGGCCAGCCCAACGAGCAGGATGAGCCCTCCGACGGCTCCAAGTCGCCGCCGCCCGACGAGCCTCCGCCGCTCGACGCACCGCCCCCTCCCGACAGCCCTGAGAATCAACAGCCGATGGCGATTGTGCTGCTCGGTGACGATTACGAT
>CANMZR010000489.1 GCA_947502375.1 Polyangiaceae bacterium | reverse complement strand
CTCTTTCCGGCTCCGACTGTGGTTGAGAGCGAGGTCATCTCTCAGTACGGCGTCCAGTTGCTGGGGCGAGCAAAGGAGGTCCGCGAGCGCTTCTACGCGATTTCCGTTGAGCGCCGGCTCAAGCATCCCGCCGTCGTCGCCATTTCGGAGGCCGCCCGTCACGAGCTCTTTGCGAGCGGCCCGAATCCGCACAAAGACAACCGCGTACCGCAGGGCTTTTCATAGCACCTCGACCGCCTTCCTGCGCATCGACGTCTTCACGCTCGTGACCGAGTGTCGTGAGCGGCTTGCAATCGTTCTCCCGCTTCAGGCTCGCGAGCTGCGAGTTCCTCGAGCGGCTGAACGGCGTCAGGGACCTCGCGCCCGAGCTCATCACCGACGCTTCGGCCATTCAGGCGGGCTCGCGAACTTCGCCGACCTCCGCGCTCATCCGCCGAGCTGCACGGCCTTGCCCACCCAGGCGTCCGAATCCGCGGCGGTGACAAGGAAATCCGCCAGGTCCGCCCGGGAAATCGAACCGGGTACGGGGGCGATCTCCGCCCGCTTGACGTAGTGGCCGCGGGCTGGCCCATTCGTGAGGCGACCGGGGCGCGCGATGACCCACTCCAGGTCGGACGCCCGCGTCAGGGCCTCCTTCCGCTCGTGATCCTGCGACGGCAACTTGAGAAGACCGTCCTTCAGCACGGTCCGGATGAACCAACCGAGCAGCACGCGGCTCTCACCTGTCCCGAGCGCGCTGACGACGACCAGCCGCGGCACCTGGTGGCGCTTCATCGCTTCGATTACGAGCGCGATGCCCGCCGAGACATAGGTCGGGCGCTCCTTGAACCCCGCGAGCGACCAATGGGCGGTGATGATCACGGCGTCGTGCCCCACCACCGCGGCATCCACGGCGGCGGCATCGTGAAAGCTCCCCGCTCGCTTCGTGAGCGACGCATGTTCGATGGTGAGCTTTTGGGGGCTGCGCGCGAACGCGGTGACCTGGTGGCCGCGCGCCAGGGCAGCCGAGACCGTGAGAGCACCGGTGCCCTGGGAGGCACCGACCACGAGCAGGCGGAGGGAGGGCATAGGTCGTCCGGGTGAGGGGTTACGATGTACTCGCCCAGCGCAAACCGGACTCTCTGCGCGTAGCGAAGTGAGGCGTGGCTGTCGAGTGGTTCGGGTGATGATGTGAGCGGCCGGCTTGCGTGTCCGGCCCGTCGCTTCGATGGACTCGGGCTACTCACCCGCGGCTTCGATGGACTCGGGGGGGGGTGCTGGACGTTCCGCGCTGCGAGAAACAATGCTATACCGCAAGCCGCGTCACACATAAACGACGCGTAGGGGATGTTATCGTGAAGCGAACACTACGGATTCTTGGGTTGGGCGTTGGACTCGTGGCCTTTACTGGGGGGTGCAGCGGCGATGACAAGCCTGTGCCTGAACCCGCCGCGGACCCTGGCGCCCTCATTCGCGCGACGATGAGCAGCTCGGTCGGAGTGCTGCTCGACGAGTTCCCCGAAGGCGTCGAGCGCGATCGCGTCGCGGCGGCGATCCTGGCCAAGGCCGAGACGTTCTGGCACGACAGAGCAACGCGCCAGGCCCGGCTCGCAAGCGTTCGGCTCGTGTTTCGCAGCGCCTTCTATACCGACCCGAAAGACGCACTGCCGATCACACCGACCGAGAACTGGGAGATCGCGCTCAAGGGCAAGGCGAACCGGCGCACGGTCGGGACGCACGACGTCGTCGCGGTTGACTACGATCTGACCTCGGTTATGGTATCAACCGCCTCTTCGCCTGCGATCTCCGAGCCGGCACTCGGCACCGTGGGCGGCACCTGGGACGAGCCCTTCGAGTTTCCCGTCGACCCGGAGCTGATGCTGCAGCGCATGGGCTACGCGTGCATCTCCGAGTCGCAATTCCCGCCGAACAGCGTCGATGCGGAAGAGCTCGACTCGATGTACGACCAAACGTGTGGGGTCGAACCGAAGAAAACGCACCAGGGCTGCCATTTCACGGCCCTGCCGACCGAGTCGTGCATCGAAGCGCTCGACTCGAAGGTTGGACGCATCACGACGAAGGTGCACTTCGAGCGCCTCGCTTACGACAAAGCGCTCGCGGACAAACACCGAATCGGGGAGGTCACGACGCCGGATTTCGCCGACTTGACCGGTATTCGCGAGCAATTCGAAATAAGCCGGGTGATGTACCGCTTTATCAAACCCGACTCTTGCAGCATTGTCGAAGAGTGCGTCGGCGGCGAAGGCTGGCGCCGTCTGCTCTCCTTCACGGCTTCCGACAAAAACGTCGGCGGCAAGCCCATGACCATAGGCCCCATCGATTACTTCGACGACAAGAGCGTTGCCTCGCAGCTTATCGATCATGGAGTGTTCGAGATTAGCGCGTGCCACGAGCATTACCACTTCATGCATTACGGAAGCTTCGAGTACGGCGACAACCCTAACAACGCGAAGCGCGGCTTCTGCCTTCAGTCGACGAACCGATTCTCCAACAACGAGTACGGTCCGCTCTTCAATGAGTTCGCCAGCTGCAGCAACCAGGGAGTCGGACCCGGCTGGGGCGACGAATACCGCGCCGGCATCGAGTGCCAATGGGTCGACGTAACCGACGAGAAGACGAAGACCGCCCCGGTCAAGAAAGACCTTACGTTCACGTCGAACCCCGACGGCTTCCTGTGCGAGGGCAATCCCGTTCTCGACGCGAACGGCATGCTCACGTTCATTCCTACCGAGTTCAAAACACTCGACGGGAAGCCCGTCGACAAGCCGGTTTGCGATTACTTCTCGGAGTGGAACAAGAACAACAGCGATTCGCACGAGGTCGCGCTACCACTCGATGGCGAGGGCTATGTCACGGACGCATGCGCGGACGGCCAAATTGGTCCGCGTCGTAACTGTGAATTCGACAAGGCGCCGGCGGCCAGCCACGTTCTTGCGTGCACTCCGGGCCAACAGACGACCCTGAGCTGCACGATCGCAAGTGGCTCAAGTCAGCAGGTCGTTCGCGTGTGCGACCACTCGGCCGTGCTCGACACCGGAATTCCGTGCACGTTCAACGAGTCGTTCGGTAACGAGACGGTTCTCGCAACCAGCGCCACCGTCATCAAGGTCACCTGCCCCGCCGCGAAGAGCGCGACCGAGCCAGGTGGCAAGCTCTCGATCTACCAGGGCGCGGCCTTCAACGACGACGCGACCGCCGCCGTCACCTGCGTCATCACGCCCTGAGCCGACGGTAAGAGCCCGTCTGCGTCACAGCCGAACCCTTCTTCACCGGATGAGGGAGATGGGTTCGGCGACGTGTTCTCGGAGCATCTGAGCACGTCGGGGTCCAGCCCCGCGGGCT
>CANMZR010000488.1 GCA_947502375.1 Polyangiaceae bacterium | reverse complement strand
TCGCAGGGGCCGCTCGCTCGGCAGAACGGACCGCTCAACGCCAGGGTTGGGGTCGGCTTCTAGGGTGACTCGCAGCCGAAGACGCTCGGTTTATTGGTCCTTCAGCGCAGCTTGGGCGAAGATGCACGCGTGACTACCGTGGACCAGCCCCGGGGGCTTCGCTTTCTCGAACTCGGTCGTCGCGTGCTGTCCTTAGGGACGCTCGCGGGCGGCGTGCTGCTCTCAGCGGGCTGCCCCGTGACCCAATTCCCTGACGAAGGACCGGGACAACCTTCCGATTGGGCAAGCGGTCAGGCTCCAGCGGGCATGATTGGCGTTTGCCGTGAGCCTATGACGAAACGGCCGCCCCTCGTGAATGCCGCGCTTTGGGAGCATTTGCGTCGCTGTGACCGCTTGACGCCGCGCCGCTTTCTCCACGTCGGCTATGGCACAGCGGACGTGGACGATTCCACGAGTGACCGCCGGATGACGGCGATCTTGGAGGCGCTGCGCGTGGGTGCAGCCGAGAAAAACGGCAATCTCAAGATGCTGGCGATGGTGCGCTCGGTGAAGAGTGAGCTTGGTGATGAGCCGCAATTTGCTTCGCGGGTCGAACGGACCTCGGGCCGCACCCTCGCATGCGATTACGCATACCTCTTCTCAACGACCGAAAAGCAGCACCAGACGGTGGCCGATGAACCCTGCACGGCTTACGCCTTCGATCCCAAAGAGCGCCGGGAAGTCTGCCTTTTCGACGCGTCTTTGCACGAGGCGCGTTGGTTGACGAGCGCCTGGAGTTGCCTCGCCTTCACGGACACCGTTGGGGAAGGGGGCTCCTGCCACCGCCTCTGCGCTTACGATGATCATTGCAGCGCTCAGGTGAGTTGCGCCGCGCCCGACTTCGATTTGACGCTGTGCGCGCTCGGGGTTTGCATGCCCGAAAAGGTCGCCGGCATCCTCTGAGCGTTTGGCTTCGGGTAACGGCTGCCCCGAGCGGCGACCACCGTTCATGGATTCGGACCTCCAACCGAATGCATCGACGTCAAAAGGACTCGGCTCGCTTGACATTCTTCGGCCAAGGCGAAACGATTCCGGCCCAATGACGACCCGCCTTGGAGAACTCCTCGTTCGTGAGAAGCTCATTAGCCTTCAGCAGCTTCGGCAAGCACAGGACGAACAGCGAAAGAATGGAACCAAACTTGGTTACGCGCTCTCGAAGCTCGGTTTCATCTCGGACGGCGAGATTACGAATTTTCTTTCGACCCAGTACCGGGTTCCAGCAATCGACCTGACGGGGCTCGTGCTCGACAAGGAGCTAACGAAGCTCGTCAGTCGAGAAGTCTGCGAGCGGCACCACATTGTTCCGGTGGCGCGCAACGGCTCCTCGATCACGGTCGCGATGGCGGATCCGACGAATCTCAACGCGATCGACGACATCAAATTTCTCACCGGCTACAACGTTGACGTCGTCGTCGCGGCTGAGGCTTCGATCACTGAGGCTATCGGGAAAGCTTACGTAAAGCTTGCCGAGACCTACGACTCGATGCTCGCCGACTTCAGCGAAGACGACATCGATTTCGAGCTTGGAGCCGAGGATCTGAACGTCCACGAGCTCGAAAAGGAAGCCGAGGGGGCCCCGGTCGTCCGCCTCGTCAACGCCATTCTCGTCAACGCGATCCAGAAGGGCGCGAGCGACATTCACATCGAGCCGTACGAGAAAAAATTCCGCGTACGTTATCGCGTGGACGGCGTGCTCATCCCCGAGATGGAGCCGCCGATGAAGCTGAAGAATCCGCTCGTCAGCCGGCTCAAGATCATGAGCTCGATGGACATCGCCGAGCGTCGCCTGCCGCAAGATGGACGCATCAAGCTGAAGCTTGGCAAGGACCGCGAGATGGACTTCCGCGTCAGCGTCTTGCCCTGTCAATACGGGGAGAAGATCGTCCTGCGCTTGCTGGACAAATCCAATCTTCAGCTGGACATGACGAAGCTCGGTTTCGACCCGAAGCCGCTCGAAGATTTCAAGTGGGCGATTGAACAGCCGTGGGGCATGACGCTCGTCACGGGACCGACGGGCTCCGGAAAAACAACGACGCTCTACTCGGCGCTGTCGGATTTGAATCGGGATGGAACGAACATCTCGACCGCGGAAGATCCGGTGGAGTTCAGTCTGACGGGCATCAACCAAGTTCAGATGCATGACGAAATCGGCTTGAATTTCGCGATGGCGCTGCGCTCATTTCTCCGCCAAGACCCCGACATCATCATGGTCGGCGAGGTTCGCGACTTCGAGACTGCGGAGATCGCGGTTAAGGCGGCGCTGACCGGTCACATGGTGCTCTCGACGCTGCACACGAACGATGCCCCCTCGACGATCTCGCGTCTTCTCAACATGGGGGTGGAGCCCTTCCTCATCACGGCGAGCGTGAACCTCGTGCTGGCACAGCGCCTCGCTCGAAAGGTGTGTCGCGAGTGCGCTCAGCCGACGCGAATCGACCCGCGGATCATTGCGGAGCTGGGCACCACCGAGCAGTATTTTCACCAGATGGGGGCGACGCCGATGAAGGGCGCGGGCGGCCCTTGCAAGCTTTGTGGTGGCTCGGGCTACAAGGGACGCGTTGCGCTCTATGAGGTCATGCGCTTCACTGAGGGGTTGAAAGAGCTTGTGCTCCAGGGTGTGTCCACCGCCGAGCTGAAGGCGGCGGCCATCAAGAGCGGGATGGTTTCACTTCGCATGAGTGGGATCGTGAAGATCATGGCGGGGGTGACAACACCCGAAGAAGTCATGCGTGTCACGATGGCCGACTGACGGCACGGCTTTCGAATATCACGATCGGCGAGCCCTACGGTGGACCAACCAGTTGGTCGCTTGGGGCAGCCCTAATTTGAGGTTTTTATGTCCGATCCTGAACGCAACGACGGCGCCGCATCCACTCAGCGTGCCGGCTTCACCTTGCAGCAACTGCTGAAGGTGATGGTCGAAAAAGGCGCGAGTGACCTCCATATCTCGGCGGGTCAAGCGCCGCTCTTGCGCATCGATGGGCAGGTCATTCCGCTGAAGCTCCCTCAGCTGACGGCAGGGCAGACGAAAGAGCTTTGCTACGAGGTCATCAACGACGAGCAGCGGGGCAAGTTTGAAAAGACGAACGAACTCGACTTTGCGTTCAGCCTGATGCAACTCGCTCGTTTTCGCGGCAACATGTTCATGCAGCGAGGTTGCGTCGGGGCGGTCTTTCGGTTGATTCCATACCAGGTTCGCACGTTCGAGGAACTCGGCCTGCCGCCCGTGATGCTGGACGTCTGCAACAAATCGAAGGGGCTGGTCCTGGTGACGGGTGCGACGGGCAGCGGAAAATCGACGACGCT
>CANMZR010000487.1 GCA_947502375.1 Polyangiaceae bacterium | reverse complement strand
GTGCCCAGGGGGACCCCCAGGGCCCCCGCCCGGCGCAGGCCGATTGTTGGGACAACGCGGTATCCGAGACGTTGTTTGCCACTCTGGAAAAGGAGTTACTGGAAAAGGAATTACTCGCACTGCAACCACTGCAAAGCCGCGGTTAAACACGGCTAACCGTTGCTGACTACATCGAAAACTACTACAACCTCGTCAGGCTTCACTCGCACCTCGATTACGTCTCGCCCATCGAGTTCGAAACCAACTCGTCCCTCTGATTTAAGCAGTCGAATCTGTCCGCCAAATCGGGGCAACTCCAATCTCCCGGTGCCATGACCCGCTGCCTCGACCGCTGCCCCGCTTCTGTTCCGCGGAACTCTCCTATTGACCCGCCCTCGCGCTGAAAGAGATAGTCCGGCCGATTCTCTCGTCTCACAACCACGCTTAGAGATTTCCATGACAGAAGCAACGGAAGCACTCGCACAGGACCTCCCCTCCACGACCAGAGAAAATAGGTCCAGCGGAATATCCGGCTTCCTGCTTTACCCACTGTACATTGCCGCCATAGCAGCACTTCTAACCCTGTGCGACGGACTCTCGCACGTCCGTCTCAATGTCCTTTCTTACACGCACCCTGAACGCTGGTCGCTCCTCGGGGGGCAGCCGACCGGCGAAGTGTTCATTGGGTTTCTTCGCATTGGTGCTTTTTGCACGGCGACAGGTTGGGCCATTTTTCGCCTTTACCCCGCGCGTTCAGTTGTTCACGGAGTAGGGAGCTCGCTGACCTTTGCAGCATTGTATTTCGCGAGCGGCACCTTCAAGGATTACCCCATGTCGCTCCACGTCGCGTTCATGGTGACGTGGGCTGCGCATCTGCTCACATTCGAGCACGACCGAATCCGTCTGGTCCTCTTCTCGCTGCTTCTTGGAGTGCTTGGGCCGTCGTTCGAAGGGTACTTCGTTGAGCAGGGGTTCTTCGCCTACAAGGTGTCGCACGCCTACCACGTCCCCGTATGGCTCGGGGACCTCTACTTTCATGGGGGGCTGGCCGTGGCGGCCACGATATCGATCGTTGAGAGGTGGCGTGTTGCCGGGTTCAAGCGGAGCTGAACCATCGTGAGCCAGGGGTTACGTTGCGGGAGAGCTCATACTAGCGTTCGACCACAGGCTTCTGCCGCCGCTCCGCTTTGGTAACGCCTCTGGTGCAGAGGCTGTCACAAAGCTCCTCGAGGCACATCCGCCGAGCTCTGGAGCTGATGTCAACTCTTCGCCGCGTGGAACAGGGCGTTTGTAGTGGCTATCTCCACCCAAGGTCGGACGGTTCACGCTTCAAGCTTACGGTGGGTGACGTGGTCGCTCGGCAACGCTCGCTCGAACTCGCATACAATCCGAACGACTGCGCCGAGGCGCGTTGGGGCGCGGCCGAAGGCTCGGACGAGCTCGCCACTTGCACGCGTCACGCACCGACGGGGCAAGCCCGCGCGATGGAGAAAAACCGCGTGTGGTTCGCAACACGCACGCGGCCGACGCGTTGACTCGGGCGTCACACGAGCGCGCGCATCACTTGCCGCCAGCGCCGCCAACGCCGCCAACGCCGCCAACGCCGCCAACGCCGCCAACGCCGCCAACGCCGCCTTCGCCGCTGGTCACGCTCATGCCGCCGGTCACGCTGATGCCGTAAGCTGAGACGACATCCGGATAGGTGCTGCTCGAGACATTCACGCTGCTCGTCGTGTCGTCCGCCGTCTCACCGTCGCAGCCGGTAAGCGTGGCCGGCGCCGCGATCGAAACCGCGAGGCCGAGCATGACCGACGCCGCGGTCCGTTCGATGGAGCCATTGGCTCGGCGGAGCGCTTGGCCGCAGTGAGGGCAGGTGACCTCAGCCTGGTTCGCGTGGCAGTTGCATGAGGGACAGGCGATAAGCGCGTGTGACGGCATATTTAATTTAAGGCCTCGCTAACGAGCCGCGTCAATTGAAATTTCTTTTGAATGACCGTAGTGTGGCTGAATGTCGAGTGAGCTCATTTCCCTGCCCATCCCTGTCCGTGCGGTTCGCCCCGGCGATGAAGGTCGCGCGGTGCCGGTGTATGTTGTTTGGGAGATCACGATGAGGTGTGACCAGCCCTGTCAGCACTGCGGATCGCGGTCGGGGAAGGCACGTCCGAGCGAGCTTGGCACCGAGGAGATGTTTGAAGTCGCCCGGGGGCTCGCGCGGCTTGGAAGCCGGGAAGTGACGCTTATCGGCGGTGAAGCGTACCTGCGGGCGGATTGCGAGGACCTCATCCGGTTCATCGCCGACCTCGGCATGCGCGTGACCATGCAGACCGGCGGGCGCGCGTTCACACCCGAGCTCGCGAAGCGTTTTCGGGATGCGGGGCTTCAAGGTCTCGGGGTATCGATCGACGGCCCCGCGCGGGCGCACGATCGCCTGCGTGGCAACCTCGGCAGTCACCAGTCGGCGCTGCGGGCGCTCGATGCCGCGCGCGAGGTTGGACTCATCCCCTCGGCGAACACTCAAATAAACAAACTCAACTGCGAGTTTCTGCCCGAGACGGCCCGGCTGCTCCGCGATCACGGCGTGCAGTCATGGCAAGTCCAGCTGACCGGTCCTCTCGGACGCGCGGCCGATCACCCCGAGTGGATCATCGATCCCTGGCAAATCGTGCCGATCATCGACACGCTCGCGGGGATCCAATTGGATGCCGTCCGCGAGCACGAAGGCGGCATTCCGTTCAACATCGTCGCCAACAACAACATCGGCTATTTTGGACCGCACGAGCAGGTCCTTCGCTCGCGACCACTCGGCCGCGAGGCACATTGGCGCGGATGCCAAGCCGGCATTTTCGCGCTCGGCATCGAGTCGGATGGAACCGTAAAGGCGTGCCCGACGCTACCGACCGGCCCCTACGCAGGCGGCAACGTACGCACGATGTCGATCGAGGAGCTGTGGGAGCACTCGGAGGTGATTCGCTTCGCGCGGGACCGGACCGCCGATGAGCTCTGGGGCTTCTGCAAGACTTGCTATTACGCCGACACGTGCCGTGCGGGCTGCTCGTGGACGGCGCACACGACCCTAGGCCGCCGGGGCAACATGCCATTTTGCTACCACCGCGTGACCCAGCTCCGAAAAAAAGGGATCCGTGAGCGTCTGGTCAAGGTCGAAAATGCGCCGCGGTTGCCTTTCGATTTCGGGCGCTTCGAGATTGTGGAAGAGCCTTGGCCGGAACCGTGAGTTCACACGTGTTGGGTGGCCGCGTCGCGCGCGTTATTGACCGAGGGTGATGCGGCGCATGTCCTCATCGAGGGAGCCGAGGATGTGGTCGATCGTTCGGCTGCGCAGGCGCTGTTTGCTCGCTTCGAAGGCGGT
>CANMZR010000486.1 GCA_947502375.1 Polyangiaceae bacterium | reverse complement strand
ACGAAAACGTGTTCGTGCTGCTAGCTCAGCGGCGCCGGCTGGTCCACGGACTCTGGCAAGCGAAAAAGGCGATGGGACTGCCGGTGCACGACCCCGAGCGCGAGCGGCAGCAGCACGTCATCGGTGAAGCCCGGGCCCTCGACCTCGGATGGCCGCCAGAAGTTGGCAGGCGCGTCGTTCAGCTCCTCCTGGCTGCGATGCATGATCCGACGAACGACAGCCATCGGTAGTGTTATGTTCTGCGAGTCGTGCGCCGAGTCCATCGAAGCGACGGGCTCTTGCTCGCCGCTTGAGATGCCCCCTCTTTGGCGAGGGCGTCGAAATACCTTCGATTTCGAATGATATTGACTCGGCCACGTGGTGTTCCTCACCCCTCGATTCTTACGAATCGAGGAGTATGGTGCCGAGTCCATCAAGGAGAGTTTGCATGACCATCGAGTCGACCCGCTTCGCGCCCGCGCCCATCCAGAACGTCGCTGAGCGCCTTGGCGTGGACCCACGGCACGTCATTCCTTACGGCCGGGACAAGGCCAAGCTCGATCTCAAAGCCCTCGAAGAACCGCGCCGCCGCGAGGGAGAACCGAGGCTCGTGCTGGTTTCGGCGATCACGCCGACGCGCGCCGGCGAGGGCAAGACCACCACCACCATCGGGCTGACCCAGGCACTCGCCCGGCTCGGTGTCTCAGCTTGTGCGGCCTTAAGGGAACCGTCGCTCGGACCTTGCATGGGGGTCAAAGGAGGGGCCACCGGCGGCGGCGCGAGTCAGCTCATTCCAGCCGCGAGCATCAATCTCCACTTCACGGGCGATCTGCACGCGATCACGACCGCGCACAACCTCATCGCGGCAGCGCTCGACAACCGTCTTTTCCACGGCGATGATCTCGGCATCGATCCGCGTCGCGTGACCTGGCGACGGGTCATCGATATGAACGACCGAGCGCTTCGAAATGCTGTCATCGGTCTCGGCGGCCCGGCCCAAGGCGTGCCGCGCGAAACGGGTTTCGACATCACGGCCGCGAGCGAAGTGATGGCGATGCTCTGCCTGGCGGACGGGGTCGATGACCTTCGCAAACGCATCGACCGCGCGCTCATCGCCTACACGAGAAAAGGCGAACCCGTAACGGCCGGTCGCCTCGGCATCACGGGTGCCGTCCTCGCCTTGCTCAACGAAGCCATCATGCCGAATCTCGTCCAAACGCTGGAGGGCACGCCGACCATCGTGCACGGCGGCCCGTTCGCGAACATCGCCCATGGCTGCAACAGCGTGCTCGCAACTCGAATGGCGCTTCACCACGCCGACTGGGTGGTGACCGAAGCGGGCTTCGGATTCGACCTCGGTGCCGAGAAATTCTTCGACATCAAATGCCGCACCGCCGGCCTCGACCCGGCCGTGATTGTGCTCGTCGCGACCGTCCGGGCACTGAAACTCCATGGGGGCGTCGGCTACGATGCCCTCTACGAACCGAACCCGGGCGCGGTCGAGCGAGGCCTTGAAAACCTCGAAAAGCATATCGAGAGCGCACAAGCTTTCGGCAAGCGTGTGGTGGTGGCGGTCAACCGATTCGGAACCGACTCGCCCGAGGAGCTAGCCGTGATCGCCCGAGCCTGCGAGCGTCTTGGGGTCTTGCATTCCCTGGCGGACCACTTCGCGCGCGGCGGCGAGGGCGCACTCGATCTCGCAGAGAAAGTGCTCGTCGAAGGGTCGAAGCCGAACCCGCCCTTCTCACCCATGTACCGGCTCGAAGATTCGATCGAGGCGAAAGTACACGCGATCGCAACCCGGATTTACGGTGCCAAGGACGTGGCCTTTACAGCCCAAGCATCCAAGGCGAGCGCGAGCGCGAAAAAAAATGGCTATGCCGAACTCCCTATCTGCATCGCGAAGACGCAGAATTCACTGTCCGATGATGCAACGAAGCTCGGTCGTCCGCGCGACTTCACGCTGACCGTACGCGACCTTCAAATCAGCGCCGGTGCCGGATTCATCGTGGCGTTGACCGGCGACATCTTGCGGATGCCGGGATTGCCTATCGTCCCGGCTGCCGAGCGCATCAACGTGGTCGATGGCGAAATCGTCGGGCTCATCTGACGGCAGCGAACTCGCCCCGACAGCTTAGATAGGATCACGGACGCCAAAGGGCGCGAGGTCGGCGGCGAGCCGTTCGCCAAGACGATCGAGCAAGCGAATGCCGAGCAAGGGACGCTCTTTCACAAGCTCCCAGAAGGCGTCCTTCTTCAGGACCAACACGTGTGCAACGCCCACCGCAACCACCGTCGCGCGCGCGGCACGGGGCGCGAGCAAGGTCGTTGAGCCGCCATGGGCCCCCGGCAGAAGCTCGCCCGTTTCAGCCTCCGTTCGGAACGCCAGCCTACCGTCGATGAGGAGATACAATTGCGCACACGGGGCACCTGCCTCGATGAGGGTGGCTCCGTCCACGTAATCTTCGAGCTCGCAGCTCTGCAGAATCCGCGAGAGCACCCCAACGCCGAGCCCCTCGAAAAGAAAGGAAGACTCGAGGGCGTCAAATTTACCGATGACCTCACTGCTCAGATCATCGGCGATGTCGAACGGCGCCCCGTCCGAGGAGACCCCTACGACCACCACGGTGACGTTGTCATGACCGCCCGACGTGTTGGCGAACGAGACGAGGTCGTCGGGAATGCAATCGATTCGCTCGGACTCCAGCACGTCCTCGAGCAGAGACTCGCCGTCCAGGTGATCCGCTAAGCCGTCGGAGCACAAGAGAAACCGATCTCCCACCAAGACGTCGAGGAACAGGACATCGGTGTTCACGGATAGCTGGGGGCCAACAGCTCGCGTCAGCACGTGCGCAAACGGATGCGTCGGCACTTCGGCTGCGGAGATCAAGCCGGCGAGAAACAGCTCGTTCGCCATCGTGTGATCGTTCGTCAACTGACTCGTCCTACCGTTGCGCCATAGGTAGAGCCGACTGTCACCGACGTGTGCCGAGACGGCCTTGTCTCCGAGCAAGAGCAACAGCGTCATCGTACAACCCATCCCCGCCTGATCGGGGTTCTCACTGGCCAGCTCGAAGACCTTCAAACACGCCGTATCCACAGCATCGCGTACGAGATCCATGACGGCGTTGGAGTCGGCGTCGCCACGCTTGAAGGCGGCTATCACGTCCTCGTGCAAGTGCAGTTCCTCGGCGAGAACGCTGACCGTGGTCGTTGATGCCACCTCGCCAGCCAGATGCCCGCCCATCCCATCGCAGACGATGTAGAGCCCGAGCGCGTCATCGACGAGAAACGCGTCCTCATTCTGAGCACGAGTCCGCCCCACATCGGTTTGCCCATGCCCAAAAGCCCGCATTCCTTGCACTTGTAGCA
>CANMZR010000485.1 GCA_947502375.1 Polyangiaceae bacterium | reverse complement strand
CCTGGCCGAGCCAGTAGCCGACATTGTGACGTGAGCGCTCGCCCGGCCTCGAAAAATTCGAGATTTCGTAGTGCTCGAGCCCGCGTTTCTCGAGCGCCCGACTGGTCTCTAGAAAGGTTATCGCCATGCGGTCCTCGCCGACGAGGGGGAGCTTTCCCTTGCGATCGAGCTCGCCGAAACGAGTCTTTGGCTCCACGGTCAGTTGATAGGCCGAGATGTGGCTCACCCCGAGCTCGGCGACGATGAGCGCCTCCCTGACGGCCTCCGCCGGAGCCTGGTGCCCCCGTTCGTCAAAGGCCGTCGCGATCCCAATCATGAGGTCCGCATTGACGCGCACACCCGCAGCCATCGCCGCTCGCACAGCGACCAGCGCTTCCTCTGGGTTGTGGAGACGGCCTAAAAACTCGAGACGACTGGCATCGAGACCTTGAACGCCTACGCTCAAGCGATTGACGCCCACCGACGCAAATCCCCGGGCTCGCTCCTCATCAAGCGAACTCGGGTTGCACTCGACGGTGATCTCGACGCCCTCGGCGCCTTTGGCCTCCGCTCGGTCAAGGATAGCTTCGAGCACCCGGCCCAGCTCCTCCGGTTCCCATAGCGAAGGCGTTCCACCGCCAAAAAAAATGGTCTCCAATCGCCCCGTGTACCAGTCACGGCGCGCGTCGAGTTCGGCGATGACGGCGTCCGCATAACCCCGATGGTCAATCGCGTCGCGTGAGCGCTCGAAGGTCGTAAAATCACAGTACGGACATTTCCGTAGGCACCAGGGAAAGTGCACATAGACGCCGATGGGCCGCATGAGGTCTTTGGTTGGCAAATTGCGAGGGAGGGGGGGTAGTGCTACCATTTAAAAGCCGTGCTTAGCGCCGACCAGCTAGCTGAGAATGTCGCAGCGTACCACCCCGAGGCGGACCTTGCGTTGCTCCGACGCGCCTATGACTTCTCGCAGCGGGCGCATGAAGGCCAACTGCGCAAGAGCGGTGACCCCTATTTCATTCACCCCGTCAGCGTGGCCTCGCTCATCACGGAACTCCGGCTCGACGTGGGCAGCGTCTGTGCCGCCTTGCTTCATGACGTCGTCGAAGACACCGAGGTGACCGAGGCCGACCTGGAGCGGGAGTTTGGCAATGAGGTTGCGTTCTTGGTCGAGGGCGTCACCAAGCTTTCCAAAATCAACTTCGCGTCCAAGCAAGACCGCACCGCCGAGAGCTTTCGAAAGCTCCTGATCGCCATGAATCGCGATATTCGAGTGCTCGTGGTGAAGCTCTGTGACCGTCTCGACAACATGCGGACGCTCGGCCACATGAGCGACGAGGGGCAGGAGCGCATCGCCCGCGAGACGATGGATATCTATGCGCCGCTTGCGAATCGTCTCGGCCTTGCGCGGTTCCGAACCGAGCTTCAAGACCTCTCGTTCAAGCACTTGACTCCCGACGCGTACGTGGATGTTTCGCGGGTCTTCGACGCGACCCAAACGGAGCGCGAGGCGGCGGTTCAACGGGTTTGCCAGTCCCTCGCGGGTAAGCTCACTCAGCAGGGGTTTGCATGTCACGTGACGGGCCGAACGAAGCATCTCTATTCGATCTGGCGCAAAATGCAGGAGCGCCAATGCACGTTTGAGCAGGTACATGATTTGACGGCCTTCCGCGTGGTCACGGAGTCCGTGTCGGACTGTTACGCGGCGCTCGGCGTGATCCATTCCTTGTGGACGCCCGTCCCGGGGCGCTTCAAGGACTTCATCGCGCTACCGAAGCCCAACCTGTACCAGTCGTTGCATACGACGGTGTTCGGTCCCGGCCATCAGCGCATCGAAGTGCAGATACGCACCCACGAAATGCATCGTGTGGCGGGGCAAGGGATCGCGGCGCATTGGCGGTTCTTCGAGAAAATCTCCGGCGGCATCGATCCAAAGAAAGCGGCCGAATTTGCGTGGCTTCGCCAATTGATGGAGTCCCAGGACGAGATGAAAGACTCGGCCGAGTTCCTCGAGAGCGTCAAGATCGACCTGTTCCAGGACGAGGTTTACGTTTTCACGCCTCGGGGTGACGTACGGGCTTTCCCGCGTGGGGCGACCCCGGTTGACTTTGCCTATTCGATTCACACCGACCTTGGAGACCACTGCAACGGCGCGCGAGTCAACGGAGGACTGGCGCAGCTCGCCTACAAGCTACGCAATGGCGATCTCGTCGAGATCATGACCAATCCCGACCAGCGGCCGCAGAAAGAATGGCTCGATTCGGCGCTGACGGCGAAGGCGCGTGGTCGCATTCGCAGTTACCTTCGCGATACGCAACGCGACAAGTCGATGAAGCTCGGGCGTGATTTGCTCGAGAAGGCCTTGCACGAGGCGAATATCAGCCTCAAAAAGATTGAGAAGAACCGGGTGGAGGCCGCCCAGCTCTGTGAAACTCTGGGCTATTCCAAGCTTGAAGATCTTTTTGTTCACATCGGCTATGGCAAGTTCAAGCCGCAAGATGTGATTCTCGCGCTCACGCCGACCGCCGAGCCGGATAGCTCGCGTCGCAGCTTGCCACCGCCGTCCATCCGTCAGGGGCGCATCGAAGCGTTCATGCGCAAAGTGACGGGGCGAAGCTCGCATGGCGTGCTCTTGAACGGCGTGGATGACGTGCTCGTGCGTTACACGAAATGCTGCAATCCACTCCCAGGTGACGAGATTGTCGGCTTTCTGACGCGCGGTCGCGGCGTCACGGTTCACCGCCGCAGCTGCGAGAAGGGATTCGAGGCGGACCGCGAGCGTCAGGTCGCCGTGGCATGGGATCCGAACGCGAAGATCAATCGCCAGGTGCAGCTCAAAGTGACGACCGCAAATCGGCCCGGCATTCTTGCGACGGTCGGTCAGACGTTCCACGGAGCGGGCATCAATCTAAGTGAGGCGGCGTGTCGCGCCGGTGAAGACGGACGAGCCGAAAATTTGTTCACGTTCTTGTGCGCGGATCTCGCGCAGCTGAAGACCGTCATGAAGCGCCTCGGGAAGGTCGAAGGCGTGGTCGAAGTGCTGCGACTTTGAAAGGCGTGAACGTTCCCCGAAGCTAGCCCGGACTTCAGGGAGCGAACTTGTCACGGAGGGCGAGCGCCGGCTTTTCAACGAGCAAATGAAGGGCGTAGGAGAGCAGGAGCGAGAGCCCCCACATCGTCACGAGGCCGATGGACCAGGTGAGCAAGAATGGCCACTTCAGGGCCGTGAAGAGGCGCAGGAACGGCATGACGGCGTACTCGAAAACCGGAATGTGGACGAGATACGTTCCGTAGCCGAGCGTCGCTAACCGAAGAAAGCGCGGATGCGCCAGAAAGCGCTTCACGGGGCCGTTGCCGTAGACCAGCAACGGCAACGCCGTCAGGTACAAAATGGACGTGAACG
>CANMZR010000484.1 GCA_947502375.1 Polyangiaceae bacterium | reverse complement strand
AGGCGGGAAGACTAGCCCAGCTCGACGCCCCAACGCAACCGGGGCCGTTCAGGCCCAGCTCGACGGCCCAACGCAACCGGGGCCGTTCAGGATAACGCACATGGCTTCGCGTACTCGGCTTGACCCTCAGCGGACGCCGTCGGTAGGGTCTTGCATGGGGCCACCGCTGGCCGGCCTTCGTTGCCGCGTTCGCCGTGACTTCGGAGCGCGCGGCCAGTCTGCTGCTGCCAAAAGGGGTCCGTGACGTGCCACTGAGTTTGCTCGACAAAACCGTTCTCGCGACCCTCGGGATGGTCTTTTTCCAAGGCGCGTGCGCCAGACCCGAGCCGCACTCTTTGAACCGTGCGGCGTTGCCAGAGCCCGTTTTGCCGGCTTTCCCATCGGCTTCACTCAAGTCATCCGCGCCCGCCTGGATGGCCACCTTGCCGGTGGTGAAGCCATCCGTCGAGGTAGGACGCAGCGCCTGGGCCACGCTCGTGCAAGCCGGTGGTGAGCTCGCGGAAGTGGGGCTCGTGCGCGTCGAGGTCGTCGGCGCGTCTGCGGTCACGGTCGTCGACAAAACCGGCCAGCGGCTCGAAGACGTGCCGGGGGCGCTCGTCCATCCGCTTGGAGACACGCGAAATCTTCGCGAAGGCATGCTCGTGCTTTTTTACACCTGGACAACCCCGGGTTGGATCGGCCGCGTCGCACGCACGGAGAACGGCGCGGATCAGCAAATTCAATACGACCTGGCGGGGGTGACCACCGAGACGCCGGTCGATCACGCGGAGCCGCTTCGGCGGGGAATAGGCCCGCTCGCGTTCGTCGCATTCACGAAGTCGGGCTTGTCGTCGATGGGGCAGGTGGTCGCACTTGACGCGCGGGACGCTTGGCTCCTCACGGGCAGTGGGCACGTCGAGAAGCATTCGCGCGTCAGCCTCGATTCGCTGGCGCAACCGGCGGGTGAACTCACCGTGGGGCAGCCCGTCCGTGCGTATCGTTGGGCGACGGGTTTCGAGCAAGGCGCCGTCGTTCGCGTGGTCGAGCCTGGCCTTCGCTACGAGGTTGCAGTTGCGAAAAATCCTAGGAAACTAAGCTATTTTATCGGCGATCTGGTTCCGCTGTGAAATTGCGCTCGGCCACTGGACGGCGCCGCGCCCGGGGCAAACGTGGCCCGGTGGAGCTGTGTGACACCCTCTCTGCACTGTCGCTCGGAGTGCCCGCGTACGTCGAGCGGCCGCCGATCCCTTATCGTCACTGGGAGCGTGCGGTCGGCACGCGAATCGCCGGAAAAGCGAGGCCTTGGCGGCTCGAACGCGGGGTGCTTCACGTGCGCGTCGTCAGCAGTGTCTGGTCGAGTGAGCTGCAGCTCCTATCCCTTGATATTTTGGCTCAGTTGGGTGGAGTTGGCATCAAGATCGAGTCGCTGCGCTTCAGTGTGGGACCGGTCGAAGCCTTGGGTCCTCCGCCGCCTCCCGAGCGTTACGCCCCTCGGCCCGTTCCGTTGCCAGGCGATATCGTCCGCGCGGCCGAACGCATCGAAGATGACGAACTGCGTGCCGCCGTTTCCCATGCGGCCTCGGTGTGGCTTGGCGCATTGGCGCCCCCAAGGCCTCCTCGTCGCTAGACCCTCGCCGCGATGCTTGTTGGCTCTTCGGGCGGGTTCGCGGAAGGCACAGGAAGTGCCTATCGCTCGCGCGCGTCACTCAATAAAAATGCCTAGGGATTCGTCGCTCGCGACGCTTTTGGGCGAGGGTCCCCCGCGTTGGCAATTTGCAAGAGCCACCAGGGCCTTTTCGGCGAGGGTCTCGCTAGTGTGAACCGCCCCTCGGTGTGCCCGCCCTCGCTGCAGCCGGAGCGAGGAGCCGTGCGATGCGGAACGCGAGCCGCGGGTGGCTCACTAGCCCGAAGATGGTGAGTTCCGACGTCGCCAACTTCGCTACAAACACCCCCCAGGCCATCGTGAACGGCAACTGCAAGACGGGCGAAAGGGGCAGCGTCGTGAGCTCCGTCAGCGTGTCGAATCCCGCAAAAAACGTGATATCCGGCGTGCCGATGGCCCCGTCGTGCACGATGACTGACCCTCGGTCGCAACGCAAGGTGACGGTCAAGCGGCGGTCTTTGGCTACAAAACCTACGGTGGCCCGGATCGCCTGAAGTTCCCTCTGGCGCCAGGTGTTCTCCTCTTTCCCGCGCGCAAAAGTACGCTCCCTTAGCGAATCGTGGAGCCACCTGGCAAGTTCGTTCTCCGCGGCGCCGGCTGCAAAGACAATGTTTCGACCCACGATGCGAATGAGTCTAGCTCAGCCAAGGCCTCAGCTATAAAGGCATCAGGAACATGAGTGCCGCAATTTCCTCCGATGCCCTGAACGAGCGAGGTGCGATGGGGCGCATCTTGCTCGTGGCTGACGTGCCCGAATCGCAGCGCGCACTGGCGCGGAGTCTGCGGGAGGCCGGCTACGAGGTCGTCGCGGAAGATAGCGGCGAGTCCGCTTTACGTGCTGTTCGTACCGGCGCGTTTGATGTGTTCGTGACCGACCTCGCGACGCCGGGGATGGACAATATCGCGTTTCTTCAACTCATGCGGGAGTACGACCAAGATGTGCCGGTGGTGCTCGTGACGGCTAGTCCACACGTCGATTCGGCGATCGCGGCGCTCGAGCACGGAGCTTTCAAATACCTCGTCAAACCGGTGACGAAAGACCGCCTCGAAGCGGTCCTGATCGCAGCCATGCACGTGCGCGGAGCGGCGTTGGTTGACCGCAAGGCCCGGCAACTCGTCGACGATGACATCCAATTGCCGCTTGAGAAAAACTTCGATCGCGCTTTGGCCTCGCTGTGGCTTGCCTACCAGCCGATCGTCCATCGGAACGGAACGCTTTATGGGCACGAAGCGCTCTTGCGCAGCGAGGAACCTTCCTTGCCAAGCCCCGGCCACGTGCTCGATGCCGCTGAAGGGCTCGACCGTCTTGTTGAACTCGGACGCCGCGTCCGCAGCCATGCATCGCTTTTCGTCCTTGATGACGGCGTGATGCTGTTCGTCAATCTGCACCCCCGTGACCTGGAGGACGAGGAGCTCTTCTCTCCCGATTCGCCGCTGTCTCGCATCGCGGCGCGAGTCGTTCTCGAAATCACCGAGCGCACCAGCATCGCGTCGATCCATGACCTGAAACCCAAGCTGGCACGCCTGCGTGAACAAGGTTTTCGCATCGCCATCGATGACTTCGGGGCCGGCTATGCGGGGCTGACGAGTTTTGCGCTCGTGGTGCCGGACATCGTGAAGATCGACATGTCGCTCGTGCGGGACGTGGACAGCGTGCCGGTCAAGCAGCGCTTGATCGAGTCCATGGCGTCGGTGTGCCGGGACATGGGGATCCTCGTCGTGGGGGAAGGCGTCGAGACGCGACACGAGCGCGATAC
>CANMZR010000483.1 GCA_947502375.1 Polyangiaceae bacterium | reverse complement strand
GCAGATCGCAACCACGGAAATCGGCGTCGCGCATGTCCGCCGACTCGATCGACGCGCCTACGAGCTCTCCCCGGCGCGCGAGCGCCATCCATTGAGTGCGTGATAGGGAGCCTTGCAAGCCCGTAACGGTATCGTCTCTAGGGCGGGTGGTCACGGAGTGTTTTGAACCCATTACGGATCCTTGCTACACCTCCTCAACGGCCCAGCGGCTTTTCCAGAAACACTGTGAAGTTTGAGTTCGCTACGCCATAAACGAAGGCACGATGCGTCGAAGTTTTTTTCCTTTCGCGATCGCACTGCTCGTAGCAACGGAGCGCGATGCGTTGGCCGACGGTGCCACCCAAAAGCCTGCGCCATTCGTGACGTTCGATCTCGGTGTCGTCACTTCTCTGCCGATCATGGTGGCGGGTGTGCAAGGCGTTCTCGAGGGGCCCTTCGGGCTTCAAGTTCGCGGCGACCTAGGCTGGCTCGGCTCACCCTACGTCGAAGCGATCGACGGCTTTCTATCGACCGTCGGGGCGTACGGTAGCGGAGCCACCGCCGATGCGACGTCGAACCTCATCCGAGCCGGGGTGAGCAACTCACTGACGGCACGCGCGAGCGCGGGATGGCGGCCGCTTCCGTCGCGCGGCTTCGAGGTCTACGGGGGCTACACCCTCAATGCTCTCGGCGGGAGCCTGGGCGCAAAAACATCGGTCGAAGCCGTAACCGGGATGACGTTCCCAAGCGATGACGCGGCGCGAAACGTGAACATCGACTCGACGCTGAAGAGCTTTCACCTTGGGATTGGCTGGCGCTGGGTGCTCGCCGAAGGGCTTGTCTTTCGGACCTCGATTGAATACCTGCAGACCGTGGCGTCGAGCACCTCGCTTTACCTGAAAGGTCCACGGAACAATCGCCAGCTTCCTGAGCTTTCTTCTGCGACGAACGCCTACCTAGACGACCTCTACCGCACGTGGGTCAAAGCGCCCGTCCTTTGCGCTTCGGTGGCCTACCGATTCTGAACTCCGAGGGTCGCACACACAGCGCCATCTTTCACTCGATGTACTCGATAGCCGCGTTGCCCTCGCTGAGTTTGACGCGGTAATTCGGCTGAACCTGCGTGAAGGTGCTGACGGTACTTGCAGCATCGAGCCAACGTACCTCGAGCTTTTCAATCGTGCAGCTCGTGCCCAAGCCGAAGGTGAGAACGAGCTCGTTCTGAGTGGTCGTAGCCGAGTGGCCCCCTTGGAGTTCCTGAAGCTGAGTCACGCCGCCCGAGGTCACTTTCACGAGCGCGCCGATGGCCGAGCGGTTGGTCTTACCGGCACCGCCCCCCTCGAGTTGAACCTGGAGCCAATTTTGCGACTGCCCGATGGTGTTCTCGTAAATGAACATGGTCGCGTGACCGCCCACGCGAGCTGTCGAGGTCCCAATGGCCACGTCGAGATCTCCATCTCGGTCGAAATCAAAGAACGCAAGGCCGAGACTCGCGGCTTGGCCGATCCCCGATGCGGCCGTCACGTCCTCGAAGGTGTGGTCGGCTTTCTGGTGGAAGACCCACCCGTGGTCGTCGGGGTAATCCGAGGAGGCGAGATAGATGTCCTTCAACCCATCGTTGTCGAGATCGACCATCGTGGTCGTGAGATCACCGGTGTTCCAGTTGAGCCCCTGCTCGAACTCGCTCCGATCGATCCCCGTCGCTTTCGCACCGGGGCGGCGAAATTTCGTGAGCGGACCACCTGCGGGAGCGTCGTTCAGGCAGAGTTCGGAAGGGTCCGAGGCGCTACCGACATCCGCGTGACGAATCGTCGAGGTCATGATGTCCATGTCGCCATCGTTGTCCACGTCCGCGCAGGCGAGCGAGAAGTTGTTGCCACCGAGGCGCCACGGCTTGTCCGAGTACCCGGGTGTCCAACCACGACCGTCGCCAAAGCACTCCGCTTCCATCGTGCAGAGGGTCGATGGCTCGAAGATGCAGTGCCCCTTCTGGCAGAGCGTGAGGCCGAAGCCTTTGCAGATCCCTTGCGCCGGGGCGGGCGGTGCCGGAACGCAGGTGCCCGGGCGATTTTGGCAGTAGCAGCGGTACGATTGATCGTCCGAGAAATCCTGGCGATCATCGTAAGCGAGGCCGGTCTCGACGGCGATGTTGGTGAAACTCCCGCCGTCGTTGCGCCACACCTGGTTTGGCTCACGCCCGTACGAGGCGAACAGAATGTCCTGATCGCCGTCCATGTCGAGATCGCACGCGGTGAGGCCGTAATTCGGCGAGCAAGTCGGCGCACCACCCGCCGGCACCTTGCAGAACTTCGGAAAACCGAGGCCTTTCGCGGTATCGATGAACGTCCCATCCGCGTGGCCTTGAAGCAGCACCGGCGGCTTGAAATTCGGCGGTGGGTAGGTGAAGGTGCCGGGCAGAAAGTCGAGAACGCCGTCCTTGTCGTAGTCGAGCAAGGTGCAGGTGACCGAAGCGAAACCCGTCACCTTGTCCAGCGAAGAGCCCGCGGGTCCGAGGACGAAGTGGCCTTTGCCATCGTTCAGCATGACCGCGGCGGGATCATCGGAGGGACGCGGCGACGCACCCGGATCGCTTGGGCCGACGGCGACGTCGAGGTCCCCGTCGTTGTCGATGTCGCCGAGGCTGGCCACCCCGAAGGCATAACCGCCCTTGCCATCGCGGGTGTCGAGCACATTGGAATCCTCCGTGGCATCGACGAAGATGCGCTTTTTACCAGTCGGATCGCTCGGATCCGGACGATTCATAAAGACATTGCGCGTGCGACTGCCAGCCGCATCGCGCCGTCCGCCCGTGGCCATTTTCGGGCGCGCTGGAAAGCCCTCGCCGCCCGTCGTCACGAGGTCTGGGTAGCCGTCCCCATCGAGATCCCCCGCGCGAATGCTGGTCGAGGTCGGCCGAGTGTCCGAGTCAGCACCTTTCGGCAACACCTGGTCGGTGACGTTCTTGAACCAACTTCCCGCGATCGGTGAGGGCGCCTTACAGACCGGCGTGGGACCGACACCGCCCCCCCCCGCCGCCGACGACGACGACGACGAACCCACCGACGACGCAGGCTCGCCCGCCGACCCGCAACCGCTGCCGAGCGGAGCACAAGCCGCCGCGAAACCCACGACGAGCGCAAAGCATGAAACGTGTTTCATTTTGAGTTCCTCAGCGACCGCAAGGCGAACTGTGACGTGGCGGGATGGTACGCCACTACGGCTCCGAAAAGGGCGCTTTTAGAAATCCCCACGTGTCGAAACGAGCGGCCGAACAGCGCGAAAACGAGCGCGTTCTTGGAGGCGGAGAAAGCCCGCTCGAACTCGATCAGCGACGGAGCCGCAGACCGAGCGCGCCGCCGAGCCACCCCGTCACTCCCGCAACCACGAACAGGATCGTCGAGGTAAATACCCATAGAACAGGCCCGTCCGGCCGGTCCACCAACTCGCGCGCAGCGACCGCCGAGCTGACCGCGGCAGCCAAAACGGCAGCA
>CANMZR010000482.1 GCA_947502375.1 Polyangiaceae bacterium | reverse complement strand
GTCGCCTCATCGAGGGCGTCGAGCCGCGACTGAATCAAGCCGGAGTTCTCTGCCACGATGGCGGCGCACACTTCCTCGATGACGGCTTCAATTCGCTCTTGCTCTCCCGCCGCCAGGAGGTCGGCGTCTCTCCCAAGCGCCACGCGGCTGGCCTGAACAATCCGTTCCGCTTCCACTTTGCGCTCGACGAGCTGGCGCAAAAGCATGTCCGACTCGCCATGATCGAGTGCATCGAGCAACATTTGCTCAACTTCCGCATCGGTGAGCCCGTAGCTCGGCTTGACGACCACCGTTTGTTCAACGCCCGTGGTGAGTTCTTTCGCGGCCACGGTGAGCAGACCATCCGCGTCGACCTTGAAGGTCACTTCGAGTCTTGCCATCCCGGCGGTCATCGGGGGGATCCCCCGCAACGTGAAGTGTGCGAGCGAGCGACAGTCGGCGGCGAGCTCGCGCTCTCCTTGCACGATGTGAAGCTCGAAACCGGTTTGGTTTTCGGCGTAAGTCGTGAAGACCTGCTTGGCACCGGCCGGGATGGTCGTGTTGCGCGGCAGCAGTTTCTCCGCCACGCCGCCCATCGTCTCTAGCCCGAGCGCCAAGGGCAGGACGTCGAGGAGCAAGATGTTCTCGCCGTAAGCTGCGTTTCCGGCCAAGAGCTCGGCCTGGATCGCGGCTCCATAGGCCACGACGAGCTCGGGATCGATGTCGCCGAGCGGCTCCTTGCCGAAGAGCTCTGCCACGAATCGACGCACGGCCGGAACGCGCGTCGAGCCGCCGACCAAGAGAACGCCTTCGAGCTCGGCCGCAGACACGCCAGCGTCACGCAGCGCACGGCGGCAAGCGACTCCGGTCTTCGCGACGATGGGAGCTATGAGCTCTTCAAACTCGGCACGGGTTACGCGCAGGGTGACCTCGCCGCCGCCTTTTACGGGCAGGGTGACATCGAGCTCGTTTCGCTCGGTTAGCGCGTGTTTTGCCTGACGCGCGGCGTCGAGGGCCAGCCGAACGATTTCTCTGGAGGCGTGGTCACCGTCGAGCGAGACCTGCATCGCACGGAGGAGCACCTCCGCGAGCGCCCGGTCCATGTCGTCGCCGCCGAGTGCGCTGTCACCGCCGGTGGACTTCACCTGGAAGACCCCATCGTCAAGCCGCAAGATCGTGACGTCAAAGGTTCCGCCGCCGAGATCGTAGACGGCGAAAAGCCCGTTTTTCTTCTGCTCCAAGCCATACGCTAGAGCTGCGGCAGTGGGCTCATTCAACAGGCGCAAAACCTCGATTCCGGCGAGTTTTCCAGCGTCTTTGGTCGCCTGGCGTTGGGCGTCGTCGAAGTAGGCGGGGACTGTGATCACCGCCGGCCCGACCGAGCGAAGCTCATCCTCGGCGAGCTGGTAGAGCGCCTTCAAGATCTCGGCGCTCACTTCAACAGGCGTGACCACGCGGTCTGGAGCGACTCGAAAGCGAACGGAGCGCGCGTCCTCTTCGCCGGTTGCGACCGCGAACTCGTACGTCCCGAGACGCCTCGTTTCGGCATCGTTCGCGCCCTTGCCCATGAAGCGTTTCACGCTGACGATGGTGTCGCTCGGGTGGGCCGCGGCCATTCGCATCGCCTGACGCCCAACCAGAACCTGTCCGCTTCGATCGTAAAATACGGCCGACGGAACGAGGGCTTCATCATCGCAGTCGCGGATCGCCGCGGGTTCGCCGTCCCGCATTCTGGCGACGATGGAGTTCGTCGTGCCCAGATCGATCCCGATTGGGCGAGGGGAGGCGGCGGGATCAAAGATCTCTAAAAAGGACATGGTGTTAACTGAGGAACTCGTCTTCGATGGTGTCGAGTTCCTCGAAGAAACGTCGGAAGTAGCGCAAGGTACCGAGTGCTGGCAAGAGGGATTGAAGCTTCACGGTTTCACCCTGCGCTTGCGCGAACCCGAGACTCAGCTGAGCGAGGGCTTTCGTTTCTTTTGCGCGCATGTCGGCGCTGAGTCGCGCGAGGGCAGGCTGGTCCTTCGCTCGTCGGATACCGGAGAGCTCCTCCCGCACGTCCATCATTTCAAGCAGCAAATCCTGTGACGGTCGTGGCTCGACGGCTTCTCCGATGGGGACCCCGTAGCGCACGAGCAGGCTCTCGGCGCGCCGCACAGGGTCCCGAAGTCGGCGCCACGCGTCGTTCACTTCGATGGCCTTGCCGAGCGCCATTCGTCGCTCACTCGGACCCGCTGCTGCGAATTTGTCCGGGTGAAGCGCCGCCGAGAGCGAACGATGCCGCGCTTCCACCTCGGGGAGGTTGAGGTCGAATTGCGGTTTGATACCCAGCGCGTCGAAAGCGTCCATCAGATCGAGAACGATTCCTTGCAGCCGCACGCACTCGACGCCTTCGGGTTCGTGAACTTGAAGCCTTGCCACTTCAGCGTCTTTTCCCACTCGAGCGTCGAGCCCGTGAGGTAGAGGATGCTTTTCTTGTCGCAGACGACCCGCACGTCCCCGACGTCGGTCGCCACGGTGTACACGAAGTCTCGGCCCTCACGAGGGGCGGCGTCAGCGAACTCCAGCACGTAACTGAACCCCGAGCACCCGCCTCCCCGTACGCCGACTCGTAGCGCGGCGTTGGGGGTGCCACGCTTCAGGAGGGCGTCGTGGATTTTTCGAGCGGCCTCCGGCGTCACGTGAAGCTCGTACGTCCGTTCCGCCTGCGGGCTCGGAGGAGCGGTCGTCTCGCTGGGGCGTGGGGCTTCGGCGATCATTCGCTCATCCCCGAGCGAGGGCGCGCTGGGCGGCCTGCTTCGCACGGAAGTCGGCGATCGCGCTCTTGATGGCGTCTTCGGCGAGCACCGAGCAATGGATCTTCACGGGAGGAAGGTTCAGCTCTTCGACGATCTGGGTGTTCTTGATCGCCCCGGCTTCGTCGAGCGATTTGCCCTTGATCCATTCGGTGGCGAGCGAGGACGACGCAATCGCCGAGCCGCAACCGAACGTCTTGAATTTCGCATCCTCGATGACGCCTTGGTCGTTCACCCTGATTTGCAAGCGCATCACGTCGCCGCAGGCGGGCGCGCCGACGAGGCCGGTCCCGACGTTGGCGTCCTCCTTGTCGAGCGTGCCGACGTTCCTTGGATGTTCGTAGTGATCGATGACTTTTTCGCTGTATGCCATGTGCTTAACCCTCGTGGTCTCAGTGCGCCGCCCATTGAACGGTGGTGAGGTCGATTCCTTCTTTGTGCATCTCCCAGAGCGGAGACATTTCGCGGAGCTTTCGAACTTTGTCGATGACCAACTTCGCGACGTACTCGATTTCTTCGTTCGTGGTGAAGCGGCCGAGGCCAAACCGAATCGAAGAGTGAGCGGCGTCGTCGGTGACACCCATCGCGTGCAGCACATACGAGGGCTCGAGGCTGGCGCTCGTGCAGGCCGAGCCGCTGGATACCGCGACATCTCGGATGGCCATCAGCATCGACTCGCCTTCGACAAAGGAGAACGAGAG
>CANMZR010000481.1 GCA_947502375.1 Polyangiaceae bacterium | reverse complement strand
CGAGCTGGGCCTGAACGGCCCCGGTTGCGTTGGGCCGTCGAGCTGGGCCTGAACGGCCCCGGTTGCGTTGGGCCGTCGAGCTGGGCCTGAACGGCCCCGGTTGCGTTGGGGCGTCGAGCTGGGCTAGTCTTCCCGCCTCACTGAGCCGAAGTGGCGGAATGGTAGACGCGGCGGATTCAAAATCCGTTGTCAGCGATGGCGTGTCGGTTCAAGTCCGACCTTCGGTACTAAGCGAAACGTTTTCGAGGCCCGGGTGGCCGCGCGCCCTTGAACGAATGCGTTCCACGTCGCGTGGGGTTCGTCGCGGGGGCTATGTTGCCGACGCTTCGCGGTCAGCCGTCTGGAGACGGTCGCCAGCGCTCGGGGAGGAGCGCGTCAAAGTCGCTCTCGTCGGAGAGCTTCGACATGACACAGGTGAGGTAATCTGTTGGATGGATGCCGTTCAATTCGCAGGAGGCGACGAGCGAACAAAGGCCCGCGACGTTCTTTCCGGCGTCTTCGTTTCCGACGAAGAAATACTCTTTTTTTGGTCCAAAAACGACACAACGCAGCGCGTTCTCGGAGCGGTTGTTGTCGGGCAAGATTGCGGCTCCTGATTCGACTGCGGTTTGCGCTGTTTGCGTTCCGTAGATTTATGTATACGCGGTGACGCGCGCTCGGCTCGGCAGCTTCGAGCCGAATTGGCCACCTTGCTCAATCAGAAAGAACGGGACGTCCTTATGCTTCGCATGCTCGCTATCGGTACATGGCTTGGCAGCCTCCTCCTGGCGACCGGCTGCGGCTCAACGAGTGAGAGCGGCGACACGGACGGCAACGAGCCACCGCCGAGCAACGGTACGACGTATTACCTCTACAACCACCCCTCCACGACCGTGGCGAGAGTCGCGGCGTTTGGCAACACGACCGACCCCGGGCGAATTTGGGCGTTCCGCTTCACTCCGGCCTACGGCACCGACACGCTCTCGTCGATCAAACTGAACATTCGGCAGTCAAACGCCGGGGTAGCGCAGTTTCGGGTTGCGCTCTACACCGACGCCGCCACGGGGTTGACGAGGCCGGACCAGCTTCTCACGAGACTCACGGAATACGCGGGCTGGGCCACGCTTGGCACCGGAACGGTCTACACCGTTCCCGTCGGGACCAATGGGCGCATCACCTTGAGCGCTCCCCTGCTTGCGGGGCGTAAATACTGGCTCGTAGTGGAGTCGAGCGAAGACTGCGGTGGCTGCAATTGGCCGATCCCCGACTACACGAGCTCCGGCGACGGCGCATGGGACAGCGTGACGATTAACGCAAACGCAGACGCGTTCAAATCCACGGCTTTTGAGACGAGCCATACGGGCTACCTCGGCGCCCAGATTGCGTTTCCGTTGCAGTGCCCGACCGGCAGCTATTTGAAGAACGGCACCACCGCAGCGAGTTGCGTCGCCGCGCCAGGCTACTATGGCCTAAACGGGGCGACGACCTTCACCGCGTGCGCTGCGGGTAAATACTCCGTAGCGGGCGGAACCACGTCGTCCGTGTGCACGAGCTGCATCGCGAACGCGACGTCGGCGGCCGGCAGCGATTCGTCGGCGGATTGCAGCTGCCTTGCGACCTATGGGCTCGTGAACGCGGCCTGCGTGCGCTGCAACACCATCTCGGGCTTGCAGCTGTGGGTGGCCGCGGGGTGCAAAGGGGCCTCGTGTCCCTCCGGCTCCACCGCGACCGCCGATGGCGGCTGCACGTGCAACAACGGCAAAAACTGGAATACGGGCTCCGAAACCTGCAAGTGAGGTTGGGGCTTTCAACACGACGAACCTGATGTTCGGCCTGGCCGGAGGGGGAACGCGTGAAGCCATCGCGGGTGTCCACCAAAGCGGGGCAACGCCGAAGGCGGCGTGCGACGCGCGTGGGGCTCTCCGAGACGGACATCGAACCGCACTCTCGGCGTGGCGAGTGTTCGAGTTTCGCGAAAGCCAAAACGGCCCTAAACTGCAGGCATGCTCGACGTGCGACTCATCCTCGATGGTAAAGTATGGCCGCGAGATCCTCATGACTTTGTTGGCTGTGTCGTCGATATCCTCGACGAGCAGCTCGCGGATGCCGACGCCGCAACCCGGCTGGATGCCGCGCGCCAACTGCTGGGCCTGCTCGGCGAGCCCAACCTCGTCATCAGGAGCTTCGCTGTGCTGGCCCTGCGGCGAGCGATGAACATCCTCGGCGAGGCAAGCGTGCGTGAGGCCGTTGCAGCGTATCGAGGCTCCCTCGACACGGCGCCAGCTCCAATCTGGCAGCTCTCACAGCCGACGCTGCTCGCCGAAGCGGAGTTTCGACTCACGCACTCCTGACGCGGAAACCCGCTCGCTCGCAAGAGCTTCAGACCGCGCACCCGACCGCCGTCCGTGCCGCGGCGTCAACGGGGTGCGCCTAGAGTCGCGTCTACAACTCCCACTAGGTGCGCCCGGAAGCGAAGACCAAGAGCACCAGGCGCGGGAAGATGCGATTGCCCTGACCTCGAGCATGAGGCCTTGCCTGCCTCGAATTGGGCGACCGAACGCTTTCGGAGCAAGCACGCTGTGCTCTCATTTGCTAGGGTCCGTGCTCTGTCACGTTGCCTTTGGTCCCGCTTCGCTAGTCGTTGTTTATCCATGAGTTTTTCACTTTCAACCCATCGCCGTCACTACGCCTTCGCGCCACTTTTCGCGGCCGCTCTCATCGTGAGCGCCTGCGGCGGCGAGGAGGAGAGCCGCGTCCGTCCGTTAGCGTCGGGTGAACCCTTGACGATCGCGCTCTTGGCGCCGTCCCTACCGAACGACGGCGGCATTCCCGACGCAGGCAAGAGCCCATTCGACTACGCCGTCGCGAAGGTGAACGAAGCCGGCGGGATCGCGGGGGGACGCCCCGTGAAGCTCGTGCCGTACACGTTCAGCTTGACGGACAACGACTTCGACGCGGTATCCGCCGAGGTCCTCGCGGACCCCAATGTGGTGGCGACGATCGGGCTCGCCGAGAGCAGCCAACTGATGACGCTTGCGCCATCGTTCATCGGCGCCGAGCGTCTCCTCATCGCCCCGAATGCGACGGCCGACGAACTCCTCCGTGCGTTCGGCGGCGGCCAGTATTTTTGGCGGACGAAGCCATCGGACATCGGTCAGGCCGAGCTCCTCGTCACCTACGCGAAGCGGGTTCACGCGAAGAAGCTCGGGCTCGTGACGAGCCTCGACACCGGCGGAATGACGTTTTTCACATGGATGGGCTTCTTCGCGACCGAACACGGCTACGACGCGAAAGACCTCCACATCGAACCGCTCACGGCCGATGCGGACTGCACAGCTCCGATGGCCGCCGTGCTCGCCGACGCCCCCGACGTCGTGTTCGTCGGCGCCGCCCAAGAGGTCGCCGGCAACTGCATCATTCACGCGTGGGCCGATTATCGGAAGGCGAACCCCACGAAGAACCCGCGCCTCGTCTTTGCCGACGCCGGCTACGACTACACGGAGTACGGCATG
>CANMZR010000480.1 GCA_947502375.1 Polyangiaceae bacterium | reverse complement strand
AGTGGCATTCGGTCACGCGTGGTCGGCCGAAAGCCACACCAGCGCTCCACGATGGTTGCGTCGGCGAGGTGCGGCACGAGGCGAATGGCCGCCTGGAGCAGGCTCTCCGTCGCCTCGGGGGTCACGCCCCGCTGAAAGCCGACGTCCTCCAAGGTCGAGCCCACGAGCACCCGTCCGTCGCTCCTTGGCGAGAGGTACGCGCCGGGTCCGTCGATGAGATGCGCGGGCGGGCACGCGTGACGCAATTGCAGCATTTGACCGCGGATGGGTCGCACGATAGCGCTGGGTGCCGTGCCTGCGAGGCCAGCGCCTGTGAGCCCCGTTCCATGGATGCTGGCCGACCATGCGCCGCCTGCAATCACGACGTGCTCGGCCGTCAGGCGCTCACCGTTCGTCATGAGAACGCCTTCTGCACGGCCGTTGCGGTGTTGAACTTCCGTGACCTCGACGCCGGTTCGCAGCGTCACTCCATGGGCTTTGCACGCCTCGGTGAGGGCCACGATGAGCCGTCGTGGGTCAACGACACTTTCCCCCTCGAAGTACCCGGCGCAGTGGCAGGGACCGAGCGTCGGCTCGAGGTGGTACGCCTCTCGGGGAGCGAGGAGCTCGGCGTTCCAACCTCGTCGGCGTTGCTCCTCGATGAGCGCTCGCAGCTTGCCGGCATCGACCTCGGTCCAGGCGACGCGCAGCGCACCGAGCACGCGGTAATCGAGGTCCACTCCGGTGGCCTCGGCGAGCTCCGGCAAGAATGTTTTGTGACGCTCGCGACCTTGCAGGCACAGTTCTGCCATCGCCTCAGAGGGATGCGTTTCAAGCTGCGCCGACAACATGCCTGCCGCGGCGCGGGAGGCCGCATGCTCGCCAGCCGAGTCGCGTTCGAGCACCGTGACCTCGAGTCCGCGTTGGGCCAGGCTCCACGCGCTCGCGAGTCCGATGGCGCCGCCTCCAATGATGAGAGCGTCTGTCATCGCTCACTTGTGCACGAGGATGCTCGTACCGGCTTCGCGGACGCCGTGCCAGCCTTCTGGGATGTGGGGTGCCGTCCACTGGAACACGCGCAGCGAGTCGGCAGGCGCCAGGTTGATGCAACCGTGGCTGCGGGCAACCCCGAACACGTCGTGCCAGTAAGCGCCGTGAATTGCGTAGTTTTTATGAAAATACTGGATGTGCGGCACATCGCGCAGGGTGAACAGACCGTGCCCCCGGCGGACCGTGACGCCGTACATGCCGTCACCTCGCTCGGGAACGTAGCCCTCGTCGCCTGGCTTCAAGCCGTTGTCGCTGTTGGCCTTTTTTCCCATGCCTTCGTCGGAGTCCATCGTGGCGCTGATGTGCTTGGCGTAGATCTGGAATGAGCCGCGAATCGTCGAGTACGTGTCCTTGGAGTCGCCGATGGCCGGGCGACCCGTGGACACGAGGGTCGTGAACTCGGCCTTCTTGCCGTTCCACAGCACCATCACTTGCTCGCTGAGATCGACTTCGATCCACTTCTCGTTCTGCTCCGCCACCTTTGGCCAGCGGCTGGGCGCGACCGCGAGGCCCACGTCCTCGGCACGGGCATAGCGGCCGTCTTTTAGCTGGTAGTAACTTTGCCCAGCGACGGTCTCGACGGCTCCGCTGAGCCGGTAAACACTGCGCCGTTCGAGGGTGCCGCCTGGCTCCGCTACCCCGTGTTTTACCTGGTAAGCTTGCACCCCGCGTACTTTTACGAAGGCGAGCGGCAACTCGTATTCGCCCCCCAGCTCCACGCCGTGCCAGGGTGATCCGGAGTCGGGTTTGATCTTGCTCGTCGGGGCGAGTCGGAGGTCCGTCGTGATCCCGAACCGGCGCCGCAAATGAGCTTCGTCTGCCTGAAACGAGCCCACGAACGCGAGGCCGTAGTGGCGCCGTGCGCGGTCCGCAAAGAAGGACGACTCGGGCACCGCGAAGTCACTGATGTTCGGGATGCTGCGCGTGTTGTTTTCGAGCCAAAATGGCAGCGGATCTTCATCCGAAGTGCCTCCGAAAAGCTCCCCTAGCCCGAGCTCCGTACCGTTCTTTTCGAGGCCCAGCTCCCCCAGGCGCTTGCCTGAAAGGACGCGACCATGCTCGTCAATCGCAAGGTCCTGCGCCCCCAGGGTCACGGCGTCGTCGCTCTTGTTCTCCTTGTACCAGGCGAGGTGTTTTTCGAGCTCGAGCTCGGCTTCGTACTGTTGCGGGGCTGACGGAACCTTCAAGTAAAAGGGCAACGTCGCTCGGACGAAGCCGTAACGGTAGGGCAGCGGTTTATCGAGGCGCGGTCGTTTTGTGGCGGCTCTAAGCACGGGGTGTTGCAGGTCGAGCGTCGCGTCTTTTCCAGCGCACACGTAGCCGTGCGGCTCGATGGCGTACCAGCCGCCTTTGCAGCCCGCGTGGCTCGTCGGCTCCGCTGCCCTCGGGATCACGGCACCCGCCCGCAGATAGCCGACGCGCTTGGCGGCTTCGTTGGGTTTCTCGAACACAAGCGTCGCGAATCCAAGGATCCCGAGCTTCGGGCTCTCGGCGGTTGCAGCGCTCGAGGTCGAGGTTGACGGGCTCGGGGAAGGGCTAGCGGGCGCCGTCGGCGAGACGGTAGGATCGCCGGATGCGGCCATCGTCGGCGCAGCGTTTGCTCGGTGCTGCTTCAGGAACGACACCATCGGTAACAGCGTCACGCAGGCGAGCACGACCGGCGCTGCCCAGCGGACGGCGACGGCGTGTAGAGCCCATCCTGAGGGCGACGGCTGACTCCCTGATGAACCCATGCTCGGCATCCCATCGGTCGCAGAGCGACGCGGCGGAAATTAGCAGATTCGCGGGGCATGAGACAACGACCAGACCATGCTTCCGGCGAAAGGTTGTTCGTTCCAGCGAAATGCCGCTACCATTCGCCCACCACAATGTCCGACGAAGACAAGCGAATTCACCCACGAGCTAAAGTGCTGAGCATGACGGTACGCTACAAAAGCGCAACCGTTGATGATTTTGTCGAGCACAACAGCGACAACGTGAGTCGTGGGGGTATCTTCATCAAGACCTCTCAGCCGTTCGCGGCCGGGACTCTCCTGAAGTTCGAGATTCGCCTCGCAGAGGACGCCCCGCTCCTCGCCGGCGTTGGACGCGTCGTGTGGAAACGCGACCAGCCCAAGTCCGAAGAAGACCCGGCAGGCATGGGCGTAAAGTTCATCAAGCTCGATGAGAAATCGCGCGAGCTCCTGGACCGTCTCATCGAGGGTCAGGAAGAGGGGCAATCGAACTACGACCGCGGTTTGGAAAGTGCCGAGGCTGCAGCGGCCGAGGCGGCACAGGCAGAGCCGAAGGCAGAGCCGGTGGCAGCGGAAAAGACGGCGGACGAGGAGCCGAAGGCAGAGCCGAAGGCAGAGCCGGTGGCGGCGGAAAAGCCCGCGGACGAGGCGGCGAAGGCAGAGCCGAAGGCAGAGCCGAAGGCAGAGCCGGTGGCGGCGGAAGAGCCCGCGGACGAGGCGGCGAAGGCAGAGCCG
>CANMZR010000479.1 GCA_947502375.1 Polyangiaceae bacterium | reverse complement strand
GAACGGCGTTCGTCCACGTCTTTCGCGTGATGTTGACGGGCTTCTGAAGCACGTCGGTGTTCGAGATTTTTACCTCGCCACCGGCAAGCTTCGCCTTCCTGTCGATCTTGATGCTCTTGCCCGCCTTGGTGTCGTGCGTGGCGGCCGTTTTGAAGTAATCGTAGGCGTACGATAGCGACGCCTTGGCGGCGAAGCCGACGCTCGAATCAAACGACGCGCTCATGCCGCTCGTGAACCGGGTCCCGAAGGTCGCGGTCGTGCTCGACGACGCCGAAAGCGTGCCCGTGTCGTTCATGGTGACGTTGAGCGTCTTCGCGCGAGAGATCGACGTCGTCCGCCAGTTCGCGGCTTTTCCCTTTGCGCCAGGGATCAACCCATCGCGGTCGATTCGCGTCGCCGTGACGAGCTTCTTGTCGGTAACGTCCGCGAGGTTTGCGATCTCGCCGCTCTTGATCTTCTCGATCGTCGCGTCGTCCACGCTATAGACGCGGCTGAAGGTCGGGCCGAAGACCGTGCGCGAATCCCCGCCGACCGTCACCGTGAGTTGGGCGGGCGTGTTCAAGGCGATGCCGCGATCCGAAAAGAGGGCGACGCCGTTTCCAAGGGTGTAGCGGTCGAGGAGCTCGCCGGACAGTTTGTCGAGCTCTTTGAGATGGCTCGTCGCTTGTTCCTTCGCGGTGACGACCCAGGCGAGGGCTTCTTGCGGCGTTCGATTCACCATCAAACCGGACGGCATGTCCGTCGCGGTTCCACCCGTGGCGACGCCCGTGGCGCGGGTCTCGGCGACGAACGCAATCGCGCGCCGCGCGGCCCCTTGACGGCCAGGCTGGCTGCCGTCCTTCGCGTACGTCACGAGCTTTGCGCGGCTACCCGCGGGCTCCTCGAGCAAGTACGCGTTGCGAAGGTGGAAAGGCACCTGCCGCCTCAGCACCCCTTCGGCCCACGACTTCGCGTCGGCCTTTTCCGCAGGGTCCCCCCCCGCCGTTTCGTCGAACGCCAACAAAACATGGTCGAGCGCGCGACGATCCGCGTACCGGGCCTTCGTTTCGAGCGCGGTCCTTGCGGCGCGCAGGTAGTCCGCCTTCACGAGGGGCTCGGTCGTGTCTGACGGCCCCAGGACGCTGGTCACCGTCACCAAGTGAGAGTCCGCTCCCGTCACGGCTTGCGTCAGCAACTTCTTGCAGTTTTCCTGCGTCTCGTTGCTGCTTAGGGCGAACGGCAAGAACTCGCCCACGAGGGCTCGGACGTCCGCGACCGCCACCGTGCCACCGAGCATGTTTTCGAGGGGACTCTCGGGCTTGCCGAGTCGGAAGTACGCGCGGTACGACCTGTTCGCGCCCGTGCTGGTTGCCGCGTCGGTGGTTGCTAGGTTCGCAATCGTCTCGTCGTCCTGCACGTAGACGTAGTAGTTGCCGTCGAGGATCCGCGTGACCGCGCTCCGCTTGACGACCTGGACGAAGTCACCGTCGGTTCCGAAAAACACGCCGTCGGCTTTGTCGGGCGCGTGAGGATTGCAGAGGTCGAGGTACGGCGATTCTTCGTTGCGATTGCGGTAGCCGAGGCGGAAGTAGGATTCACTCGCCCCGGGGACTTTGAGCGTGGCCCATGGCGTGATGGACCGGTCCGCGACTAGGTTTGGCTGGTCTTGGTCGTCGCTCATGGTGAGTTCCGTTTCTCGATTCGCGCGCGTGTTGAAAACGGGCGACCGCGCTGAATCGCGACGCCCTCGTTGAAGGCCTTCAGGTGAGGTTGAGGGACCCTGGGATGGTCGGCGAGGCTTCGATCATGCCGCCCCAGATGCACATGCATTTACTCGCGACGGTCGCAAACGGTTGCCCCGACGCTATCGACGAGATTGCAGGCGGTACCCACGGAGCGACGACGTTGGGGATGCACGGCATCGGCGTGAGCGCCCCCATCGCGGCGGCGGTGGCAGCGATGACCTGAGGGTTCGCCATGCTCTGGCACATGCCGAAGGGCGGGATGTTCACCATGGGAAGAAACTGATCGATCGTCGCTGCGGGCAACGCCCCGTTGACCAGGGGGAGCCCGGGTAGCGGGGTCGCCGCGAACACTGAGGGTGCCACGCCCATCGAGCATTTCAACAGGGTTCCGGTAACGAGAGGCTGAGGCATGGTGGCGGATCTCCTGGGAACGTTACGCCGCGTCGGTCGCGAAACTCAGTCGCCGTCGTTCATCTCGAAGACGACTCCGCTCGCGCTGACGAGTCGGCTAAGGGTCGGCGTGGACGAGGTGACCGGACTCGGTGCGTGGGCGTTGGGCAACGCGCCGACGATGAGCGGTCGGTCGGGATCGCCGTCAAGAAAGCTGACGAGGACCTCGGTGCCGGGGCGCAGAGGAAAGTGCATCCCGTAGGGGCCGTTCGCGCCGGCGCTCGGCTGCGCCATCCGAATGCCGGAGAGGGAAAGCGGAAAGTGCGACTCGAAGTCAAAGTGGAAGCGGAGGTTGTAGCGCCCGTCATGGTCCAGGGACGGAATGCGGATTTTGTCGAACAGGGACTCGACGATCGCGGTGACCACGCCGTGGATACGAGGCTTGGGCGTGACGCGCGGCGGGCGGTAGGGCTGCGCGAAGGGGATCGCTCGAAACGTGTTTTCGTAACGCAGCGCGCGACCGGTTCCATCGCCGCCTCCGCCCTGGGCGAAACGGTGCTCGACCTCGATGACGAGCAGGTCGTGATCGATGCCCGGCCCCTCGACCCTGAGCCTAGAAGGCGCAGCGAGCGTCAGTGCATCGGACGCTCCGAGGTAGACAAGCCCGATGGACGCTGCTTCTTCCCCACGCACACGCGCCAAACGCTGGCCTTGCTCGAGGCTCGAGTGGTTGCTTCCGTACTCGATGACACCTCCGCCACCCTCCTCCGCCACCGTGTGATCGCAGCTAAGATCGAGCGCCGGGCGCTTGTCGCAGTAGTCCGCCACGACAAAGTAATTCGACATCATGCGGGTCTTCCGATCGAGACGAAAGACGTCCGTTCGGTCGCCCCTGCGCCGGAGCGGCAGACGCAGCTCAGGGGTTTGCGAAACGAGCGCGTCGTTCGAATCGGCGAACACGACGCAGTCGTTCGCGGCGGCGGCGGGATCGCCGTGCTCGAAGAAGAACGTGATGCCCTCGTGCTCACAGAGCCGCTTCAGAAAATCGAGGTCCGACTCCTTGTACTGCACCGTCTGCGGTTCGGCCGCATACGCCTCGAGAAGCCGTAGCGCGCCTGGCAAGCTGACATTTTCAAGCTTTTTCTCAAGGATCTGAGGCACCGTCCGGTCGATAATGACGCGCTGCAGCTTCACGAGTGACAAGCGATGCAGGTGCGGCACGAGGCGGAGGCGGTAGACGGTCGCCTCGTCCTCGCCCTCGACTTCTTCGAGGCACTCGGCGATGAGCCCGTGCACCTTTCGGAAACTTCGCCCTCGCTCCGAAAAGACCAATGTCGCGCTGTGCCCGTGGAGCGGCGCACTTCCGTGGGAGCCGCGCATCGCGAGCG
>CANMZR010000478.1 GCA_947502375.1 Polyangiaceae bacterium | reverse complement strand
GCCATTTTGTCGCGCGCCTGAACGGCGAGCAGCGATGCAGTCAGCGTGGTTTTCCCATGGTCGATGTGACCGATGGTCCCAACGTTGACGTGGGGCTTGTTGCGAACGAATTTCTCCTTAGCCATCTCTCTCTCACTCGGTTGGTGTCTAAAGCACGGTCGGGCTCACCAGCTGGTGTAGCCCTGCTGCTTCGCGATGATGTCATCCTGTATTGCCTGCGGTACCAATTCGTACCGCAGAAACTGCATGCTGTGGTCGGCGCGACCTTGGGACTTGCTGCGCAGGTCGGTGGCGTAGCCGAACATGCCCGCGAGGGGAATCTCTGCTTTTAGCACACGTAGATTCGTTCGTTGTCCCATTTCGGTGATCCGGCCGCGACGCGCGTTCACATCGCCAATAACCTCGCCGAGATAATCATCCGGCGTGAGGATTTCGACGGCCATGAGCGGCTCGAGCAATTGCATGCCGGCCTTGGTGGCGGCTTCCTGGAAAGCAAAGGAGCCCGCGACCTCGAAGGCGGGCCCACTCGAATCGACGTCGTGAAAGCTCCCGTCGACCAGGTGCACGATCGTGTCCACGACGGGGTAACCGGCAATGACGCCTCGCTCCATCGCGCCCTTCAGACCCTTTTCCACGAACGGGATGAACTCCGCCGGGATGACCCCGCCCTTGACGTCGTCGATGAACGTGAAGCCGCTGCCGGGCTCCCCGGGCGCGACGTCGATCCACACGTCGCCGTACTGGCCGTGCCCACCCGATTGACGGACAAACTTGCCCTGGACGCCGGTGACCTTGGTCTTGATGCGCTCCCGGTACGCGACCTGGCGCCGACCGACGTTGCAGTTGACTTTGAACTCACGCTTCAGGCGGTCGACGATGATGTCCAGGTGAAGCTCGCCCATACCGGCGATGACCGTCTGGGACGTCTCCGTGTCGGTGTAGAAGCGAAACGAAGGGTCCTCGTGGCTCAACTTCTGGAGCGTCTCGGCCAGCTTGTCGAGGTCGGCCTTGGTCTTCGGTTCGATGGCGATGGAGATGACCGGCTCGGGGAACGTCATCTGCTCGAGGACGATGGGGTGCTTCGAATCGCAGAGCGTGTCGCCCGTGCGCGCTTCCTTTAGACCGACGGCGGCGTAAATATTTCCGGCGTAACAGGTCTCGATCTCTTCGCGCTTGTTGGCGTGCATGCGAAGGATCCGTCCGACACGCTCCCGCTTGCCGACCCGTGGGTTGAGCACGACCGAACCGCCGTCGAGCTTTCCGGAATAGACGCGAAAGTAGGTCAGATTGCCGACGAACGAGTCGTTTGCGATCTTGAAGGCCAAGGCACAGAAGGGCTCGTCGTCGTTCGGCTTGCGAAAAATGTTGGCTGTGTCCCCCAGGTCATTGCCTTTTTTTGCGGCCTTTGCGAGGAGCTCCGGATCGCGTCCGGCCACCGAGGGCACGTCGGACGGCGCCGGTAAGTACATCACGATAGCGTCCAGCAATTGCTGAACGGCCTTGTTTTTAAAGGCCGAGCCGCACAGGACGGGCACGAACACGAACCCGAGGCACCCTTTGCGTAGCGCGGCGTGGAGCTCGTTTTCGGTGATCGAATCGAAGTCCTCGGCGATGTACTTTTCCATCACCGAGTCGCTCACGTCGGCGCAAGCTTCGATCAATTCGAGGCGCTTTTCGCGGCAAATTTTGAGGAGATCGTCCGGGATTGACGACCATTCAAACTTCGTTCCGAGCGTTTGAACGTCGAACTTACTCGCGGCTTGCATGCCGACGAGATCGACGATCCCTTCGAACTTGTCTTCTTCCCCGATCGGCCAAGTGACAGCGACCGGACGGGCTCCGAGGCGCTCACGCATCGAGTCCAGACACATCGCAAAATCGGCACCGACTTTGTCCATCTTGTTGATGAACGCGATTCGCGGGACGTGATAGCGGTCGGCCTGACGCCAGACGGTTTCGCTCTGCGGCTCGACGCCGTTGCCACCGTCGAAAACGGCGACCGCGCCGTCGAGAACCCGCAGGGAACGCTCGACCTCAATCGTGAAGTCCACGTGGCCCGGGGTGTCGATGATGTTGATGCGGTGATCGACGCCTGCGTACGGACCCCGGCTGGGCTTCCAGAAGACGTTGGTCGCAGCGGAGGTGATCGTGATCCCTCGCTCTTGCTCCTGGACCATCCAGTCCATCGTGGCGGCGCCCTCGTGGACCTCACCTATCGCGTGGTTCACTCCGGTGTAGAACAGGATGCGCTCGGTGCAGGTGGTTTTTCCCGCATCGATGTGGGCCATGATCCCGATGTTCCGGGTGCGCTCGATGGCGTAATCGCGCGGCATCAGCGATGCCTCGACGGGTGCGCATCGCAGCTTGAAAGCTCACGCACGGCTCCGCTCAAATCCCGAAGGATGAGCGTCGAAGTGGCGTTGCGTGCGAGGGGTTTCATGGGGGCCGAGATGGGTTCGTGCCAGTCGCGAGATACACGAAACCCCCTCCGGGCCGAGGTTCACCGCTATTTGGCGAACTTTTTTCGGGGGCCCGAAGGGGGTCCGGGGAGCAGTGCGAAGGTGCTACCCGGTCCTTATGTCGTGTTTTGCATCGATCGATAGATTCCCGCCAAAAACAAAGGCACTCAGATTCGTAAAGATTCGTACGGCTCTCCGTGGCTCCTGACCGCGACTGGCGGCAAGGCGGAAGAGTCAAAAACCGTGGCTTCGGAGAAGCGACGGCGGAAGAGTCTAGAACGTCGGCGAACGGTAATAAGCTCGGAAACTCAAACCGCCAGGCTCGGCTCCAAAGCTACGCAGCTTCAAAGCTACGCAGCTTCAAAGCTACGGGCATCACCAGCGATAGTGAGCGAACGCGCGGTTGGCGTCGGCCATCTTGTGCGTGTCTTCGCGCTTCTTGACCGCGTTTCCACGGTTGTTCGAAGCATCGACGAACTCGCTCGCGAGGCGCTCGTGCATGGTTTTTTCACCACGGTCACGAGAGTAATTGACGAGCCAGCGCATCGCGAGGGCGACGCGGCGCTCCGGGCGAACTTCCACCGGCACCTGGTAGGTCGCACCGCCGACGCGGCGACTCTTGACCTCGAGCTTCGGCTTCACGTTGTCGAGCGCCTTACGGAAGGTCTCGAGCGGGTCACCCTTGAAGCGGTCTTGAATGATGTCGAAGGCACCGTACATGATGCGTTCGGCAGTCGATTTCTTGCCGCCTTCCATGATGGTGTTGATGAACTTCGCTACAAGTTTGTCCTTGTATTTGGGGTCCGGAAGGATCTGGCGCTTGGCTACTTCACGTCGACGAGGCATGGCGGCTCCTACAACTTCCTGAGTTCACTTCTTCGGGCGCTTGACGCCGTACTTGGAGCGTTTGCGGTTTCGCTCCTTCTTGTTGGTCGAGCTTGGTCCGATGGCGCCGGAGGCGTCGAGGGTACCGCGCACGACGTGGTAACGAACGCCCGGGAGGTCCTTCACGCGGCCACCACGGATGAGGACGACCGAGTGCTCCTGGAGGTTGTGTCCCTCACCAGGAATGTAGCTCGTGACCTCGATG
>CANMZR010000477.1 GCA_947502375.1 Polyangiaceae bacterium | reverse complement strand
GTCGGGCACGCCTGGCCTGGACGCCGCCTCACCCCCGGCTACTTCGAGCGCAAGCGCTGTCACCGCGTCTACGTGACCGAAGACTACCGCGGCGCCGCCATTCTCACGGTCGAGGCCGGTCTCGTCTACCTCGACAAATTTGCCGTCACGCGCAAGGCTCAGGGCGAGGGTCTCGGCGGCTCGGTATGGCAGTGCATGCGCCAGGACAACCCCAAGGTGTTCTGGCGATCTCAGACGATCAATCCTGTCAATGGTTGGTATTTTCAGCAGTCCGATGGCTCCTACCGCACACCCAAGTGGACCGTTTTTTGGTGCGGCATGAATGACTTTGACGAGATCACGCGCTGTGTTCAAACCGCTCTCGAAATGCCAGCGTCGCTGAAGGACCACGGGGTCGAAGGTGACTGAGGCCTCGCGTTCGACTCGGTTCCGGGTTGGGTTGCTCGGCGCGCGGGGGTACGTTGGCGTTGAGCTGTTACGGCTGGTGCTGGCACATCCAAAACTCGAGCTTACGTACCTCGGGTCGCGTCAACTTGCTGGTAAAACATTGGCATCCGAGCTTCCAGAGGCCGATGGCTCGGGGCTGGTGTTCGAGGATTTGACGCCGGGCGAGGTGGCACAGAGGCCCGTGGACGCCGTGTTTCTCGCGCTCCCGAACGGCCACTCGGCTCCGTACGTGGAGGCCATTCGCCGCGGCCGGCCGGAGACCTGCCTCGTCGATCTCAGCGCGGACCACCGCTTCGACGACGACTGGGCGTATGGGTTGCCCGAGCATCACCGCGCGTCGCTCCAGCTCGCACGCGCCATCGCGAATCCGGGTTGCTACGCGACCGCGGCGGAGGTCGCGTTGAGACCGCTCGTGGGCGAGCTCGTTCGGCCGCCATCGATCTTCGGAGTCTCCGGCTACAGTGGTGCCGGGACGACTCCTTCACCGAAGAACGATACGAACGCGCTCCGCGACAATCTGATGCCGTACGCACTTGTCGGGCACGTACACGAGCGTGAAATCGGGCGCCATCTTGGGTACCCGGTTCGCTTCATGCCGCACGTCGCTTCCTTTTTTCGAGGGCTCACGCTGACGCTCGATTGCGAGCTTCGGCACGCCGTGACGGAAAGCGCGCTCGAGGCTCGTTTTCGCGCCCATTACGCAGGAGAGGCGCTCGTCCGCGTGCAGACGGAGGCACCGCTCGTCAGCGACGCTGTCGGCAAACCCTGGGTCTCGGTCGGCGGGATCACCTGCGCCGGCTCGCGTGCGGTGGTCATAGCGACGATCGATAATTTACTGAAGGGTGCCGCGACGCAGGCGCTTCAAAATATGAACCTCGCGCTCGGCCTGCCGGAGCTTCTCGGGATCGACGTCAGCGAACGGTTGACGGCCGTTCATTCCGCTTCGCGGTGACGCTTGACGGCGCTGTCCACGAGCCCACACAGGCGCTCGTGATGCGCCTGGGCGTCCATGCGGCCAATTTCAATGAGGCGCCCTGCGAATTCCCCGTCGAAGAGCACGTAGGACAAAAGGTCTGCATCGCTGATGTTTTCGCCGTTCGCGACGTGCTTCATCATGCGCCCGAGCACGCCCGGGACGTGAAACTTAGGGTGCCGCACGTATTCGGCTGCGAGGATCGGAATGTTGAGCGAGGAGCGAACATGAACGACCTCGATCCGCTGCAGGCCAGCGTTGGCGTCGTAGCCGAGCTCGCGGTTCAAGGCCTCGTTGAACGTGGGTCCGTGGATGCGGGTGCCAGCGTCGAGGATGGCGTTGATCTTCTCGAAGCGGTCGAGTTCGTTATCAATCCGGTCAACCAGCAGCGCATTCAGCGTTTTTCCAAGCAAAAATAACGCGCTCGGAGGCGCTTCTGCCGGCATGCGATGGGGCTCCCCGCCCGCGCGTTGGACGGGTGCCGTCGGCGCATGTTTCGGGTTGATTATAATCAACGCCCGAGCACCGAGGCGGCGTGCCGGGGAGAGCGGAATGTTTTGAAGGAGGCCGCCGTCCGAGTAGTAACGCCCGTCGATGCACACGGCTGGAAACAGGAGCGGCAGTGCCGACGAAGCGAGCGTGTGAACAGCGCGCAGTCGAACGGCCCTTGGAAGAACCTGGTGGGATTCAGGCCACGGGATTGGGTGTGCCCGCCGCCGCTGCACGAAGACGACCGAGCGTCCCGAGGTGAGCTGAGTCGCGCTCACGGTGACGGCTTGTATTCTGCCCGCGCGAAGATGGGCGTCGATCCGCTCGAAGGGAATGGCGCGACTCAAAAGTCCGGCGAGTGGAGCCGGATCGAGCAACGCGCCGGTCTCCAGGATCGATGTGCCCCGCCCCACGAGTCCACGGGCGAAGTCGAACATGCTCTGTGCCGCGGGGCGCAGGAGCTCGTTAATCTTGAGACCCGTCCAGACCGCGGACATGTGGGCAACGCGTCCGCGCGGTTGGTCGGCGTGAGCCGCCATCATGCAGGCGTTCATGGCGCCCACCGACGTGCCGCAAAGAATATCCAGGGGGACCTCGTAGCCCAGGTCATCCGCAACGCGCTCGACGATGTGTTCGAGCACGCCGACCTGGTAGGCTCCCCGCGCGGCACCGCCTGCCAGGACGACCCCGATGCCAGGGGTGGTGGGCTCGTGTGCAGGTTCACTCATGGATCCACCCTGGCGCGTGGCCCCTGGCTCTTTGAAAGTTCGGCCATAATCGACGCCGCCGCACGCTCCCCACTGTGGATGCAGTCGGGGATCCCCACGCCATGGTAGGCGTTTCCCGCGAGTGCTAGCCTCGGAAGCACGGCCAACCCGCGCTCGATTGCAGCTACCTTGTCGAGGTGACCGACCAGGTATTGCGGCATGGCACGCGGGTGCCGCCCAATTCGAATGAAATCTGGGGTGCCGTCAACACCCAAGAGCGCGTGAAGCTCGTCGAGCACGAGTCCTTCGATGCGCGCATCCGAAAGCTCAAAGAGCTCGGGCTGCATCGCACCGCCGACGAATGTCCGCAGCTGAACGCACCCTCTTGGCGCCCGGTTTTCAAGCTTCCGACTCGAGAAGGAGACCGCAAAGATCTTGCGTCGTTCGACGTGAGGAATCACGAGGCCGAAAGCATCGAGCTTATGCTTCACGTCCTTGAGGGCATGCCCCGTTGCGACGACGGCGGTCGATGCGTACGGGATCGACGCAAGGTTCCTCGAGACCTCAAGCGCCAGGGGTTCGAGCAAGGCGCCCGCCGCGTAGGCCGGAAGGCAAAGGATCACGGCGTCGAAGTCGCGTCGTTCGTTTGCGCCGAATTGCACAGCGAAGCCGGCGCCCCGCTTTTCGACCGCCAAGACACGTTGCGCGAGTGAAACCGTGCCGCCGCGCATCACGCGCTCGGCGAGGCGATCGATGAGTGAGGCCATGCCTGATTTTGGGCTGACGAAGAGTCCGTACCGGGCGCCGCTCGTGCCCGGTGGGTTCGCTGCCGGGCCTTGTTTCATCGCGCCGAGCGTGACGCTCCGGTGTTCTCGCTCCATGTCGAGAAAGCGTGGCATCGTGGCTCGCAAGCTGAGGTGTTCCGGGTTGCCCGTGTAGATGCCGCCAATGAGGGGCTGAACGAGCCTATCGAGCAATTCCTG
>CANMZR010000476.1 GCA_947502375.1 Polyangiaceae bacterium | reverse complement strand
CGAGCAGGAACGCCAGCCGATGGCGCAGTTCCTTCAACACCTCGGATGCAATAAGCCCGCGCGCACCAAGGAGGCGCATCCCCGCGAAAAACGCATGGCCTTCCCGGATGCTCATCCGAGACACCTCGACCAGCGTCTTGCCCTCGAGAAGCACACTCCTCGCTTCGGGTCGGAGGCGCGCCCCACCGCACGCGCGGCACGGAGCCTCGCGAAGATAGCGTCGGTATTTCTCCCGCATGACCTCGGAGGTCGTGGCCCCGAACCGCCGCAGGAGTTGCGGGCCAAGCCCCTCCCACTGCATCGACCACGAGCCTTTCGAATGCCGGCCGGACCAGGCTACTTCGATGCGCTTCTCAGCCACACCCCAGAGCAGCAAATCTCGCTTTTTGTCTGGTATTTTTCGCCACGGGAGCCCCCTTGGGATCGCGAGTTGCTGACACAGTGCCCCCACGATTCGACTCGTCCACCCCGAGTTCTCGGCCACGTTGCGCCAGAGGGCAACCGCCCCACCATCGATGCTGAGGGACGGATCCGGCACGAGCAGCAGGGGGTCCGCCTCGAGCCGGGTGCCAAGGCCACTGCACTCCGGGCACATGCCGAGTGGCGAGTTGTAAGAGAGCGCTTGCGGGGTGAGCTCCGGCAGGGCGAGTTCGCACCGCGGGCAGGTCCGCGACTCAGAATAGACGCGCGCGGGTTGCCCCTCGACCTCCACCGTCATCCGGCCCTTCCCAAAACGAAGCGCTGTCTCGACGCTGTCGGTCAGTCGCGCGTGGGACTCCACGCCGAGGGCCACGCGATCGACCACCAGCTCGACAGAGTGCTTTCGTTTTTGGTCGAGCCCCATCGACTCTTCGAGGGACCGCACCACCCCATCGACTCGCACCCGAACGAAGCCGCGCCGTCGCAGCTCATCGAAGACGTCCTCGAATGCACCTTTCCGATGCAGGACGATCGGCGCGAGCAGCGTCGCCCGAAGTTTACCCGGCAACGCGCCAAGCTCGGCGACGATCTCAGCGGCGCTCCGAGCGACGACCGAGCCACCACATTTGGGGCAGCGCTGTTCACCCACACGAGCGAAAAGCACGCGCAAATAATCGTAGATTTCGGTCACGGTGCCGACCGTCGAGCGGGGGTTGCTCGAAGCGGACTTCTGCTCGATGGCAACGGTCGGACAGAGACCCCGAATGTGTTCGTACTTCGGCTTCTCGAGCTGCCCGATGAACTGGCGCGCGTAAGTCGAGAGCGACTCGACGTAGCGGCGTTGCCCCTCGGCGTAGATGGTGTCGAAGGCCAACGACGACTTGCCCGAGCCGGATACACCCGTAAAAACGACCAAGCGCTGCTTCGGGATCGAAAGCTCGTCAATCTGGAGGTTGTGCTCGCGCGCGCCACGAACGTAGAGCACGCCGTTTGGGTCCACCTTGGGCATGGCCGCGGTGCTAGCACGCCAACTAAGCCCAAACGACCGCAACCTTCGAGGCCACGGGATCGAATTCTGCTAACCTGCGCGCCGCCATGACACGCGTCCACAACTTCAACGCCGGTCCCGCTGCCCTTCCCCTTGCCGTCCTCGAGCGCGCTCAGCGCGACATGGTCGAATTCGAGGGCACGGGCATGAGCCTACTCGAGCACAGCCACCGCGGAAAAGCCTACGAGGCCGTTCACAATCAGGCGGGCGCCTTACTGCGTGAGCTCGTCGGCATCAGCGATGACTACGAAGTTCTCTTCCTTCAGGGTGGAGCGAGCCTGCAGTTCGCGACCATCCCGATGAACTTTCTCCACCCCGGAAAGAGCGCAGACTACGTGCTCACGGGTGTTTGGGCGAAGAAGGCGCTCGGCGAGGCGAAGCTCCTTGGGAAACCGCGTGTCGCCGCGGATACCTCGAAAGACGGGGTGTTCACGCGCGTCCCGCGGCAGGACGAGCTCAACCTCGATCCGGAAGCCTCCTACGTCCACATGACGACGAACAACACGATCTTCGGCACCCAGTTTCACTACGACCCCGAGGTCGGCAAGGTCCCGCTCATCGCCGACATGTCGAGTGATTTCATGTGGAAACCCTTCGATATGAATCGTTATGCGATGGTCTATGCGGGAGCGCAGAAGAACATCGGACCGTCCGGGCTCGCGGTCGTCGTCATCCGAAAAGACCTCATCACGACGGGCCGAAAAGACATCCCGGTCATCCTCCGTTACGACACCCATGCGGAAAATCAGTCGCTCTTCAACACCCCGAACACCTTCGCCATCTACATGGTTCGCAACGTGCTCGAGCACGTGAAAGAGAACGGGGGGCTCGCGGCGGTCGAGCAAAGGAACCGCGCCAAGACAAGCCTTCTCTACGGCGCTCTCGACGGCGACGCGGACTTCTGGCGGTGCCCTGTCGAACGGGAAAGCCGCTCGACGATGAACGTGGTTTGGCGTCTGCCCTCCGAAGAGCTCGAGGAGCGTTTCGTCAAGGAGGCGACCAAGCAAGGGCTGGTCGGCCTGAAGGGTCACCGCTCCGCTGGCGGCGTGCGCGCGTCGATCTACAACGCGGTCCCGCTCGAATCGGTCGCGGCGCTCGTGGAGTTCATGGCCACGTTCCGCAAAACGGCCTGACCCCGCGTGGACGTAGAGGCGGGGTCTTACTGCCACCGGCCCACCAGGCGGCGCGCTCCTATTTCACCATTTGAAAGCGCGTTTCCCGCACGGTTTTGTGGGGCGAGCAATTCCAACTCGATGGCGTCCGGATCGGTGCTACTAGTCCCCTTGAGAAATTAGGATCCATGGCCACACGTTTTCCACCAGCCCCCGAATTCAATCTCGCGCCACTAAAGCGCCCAATCATCGCGATCGCCGCGATTCTCCTGCTGCTCTGGGTGGGGTCGGCGATCACCATTCGGGTGGATGCGGGTCACGTGGGCATTCGAGTGCGGCTGGCTGGCAGCGAGCGCGGCGTCGCAGACATGCCGGTGGTCACAGGCTGGGTGTGGTTCAACCCAATCACGGAACAAATCGTCATTTTTCCGACGAGCGTCCAGAACGTGGTGTGGACGGCGAGTCCGCATGAGGGACGCACCGTGGACGAGTCGGTCTCGTTTTCGTCCATCGAAGGCGTGAACGTGAACGCTGACGTCGGGCTCTCGTTCCACGTCGAGCCCATGATGGCGCCAAAGCTCTACGGCCGCTTTCGCCAGAGCAACATGATTGAACTCGCCGATCGGTACATGCGGAGCGTCGTCCGCGAGGCCTTCAACGAGGTCACGTCGAGCATTCCGGTGCAGGAGATTTACGGCGCAGGAAAATCGAAGATGCTCGCCGATGTCACTTCGCGAGTTCGTGAACGTCTTGGAAAAGATGGCATCGTGATCGACCAACTGACGATCAACGGCAGCCTGCGTTTGCCGCAGAACGTCGCTGACGCGATCAACCGCGCGATGGAAGCCACGCAGAACGCCATTCAAAGCGAAAACCGCGTGCGCCAGGTGCGCGCAGAAGCCGATCAGGCCATCACGCAGGCACACGGGCAGGCCGAAGCGACACGTCAGCGAGCCCAGGGCGATGCCGATGGCCAGCTCATTCGCGCGCGTTCCGAAGCCAAGTCGAACGAGATCATCCGGCT
>CANMZR010000475.1 GCA_947502375.1 Polyangiaceae bacterium | reverse complement strand
ATTTTGAGATGTTTGTTGTTGTGCTGACGCATGCCAACGGGGTGGATGCCTACTTTTGCGATGGCATCCGCGATTTCTGGTTTCGCGGTTCGGCGGGCGATTCGCCACTGGTGTTACAGAACAGCTCAGGTGCCGAGCTGGTGCTTGAGCTTGATGCGGACTCGGTGCGTGGCGGCTTGACCAGTGGCAGCACTGTGACGGCGTTCAACTTGCCTAAAGCCACTGGCGAAGTGCTGTTTCGTGGGGAAACCTTTTTGGGCGAACAGCACGTGCTGGGCGGCTGGATCCGGCTGCCTGACGGGGAACAACGTGGCGTGGTTAAGTTCGGCGACAAATTCGTGAACAGCGAGCTGAGCGAGGGAATAAAAAAAATTGAGTGTGTCGGTTGCGAAGCGGTCAGCGACATGATCGCGGCCCCGTTTACCCCAACGACAGCCACGCGCACCGCCAACCAGCCCGTCAAATTCACGGTGATCGGCATGGGCGACTCGTTCATGTCTGGCGAAGGCGCGCCGGTGACTCTAGGGGACCATACCGACGCCGGACAAATGACGGTTATGTCCGAAGCCTGGTCGACCGGCATGCCCCAGGGGGCCAATCTCACCATCAGCGCGACCGACGAAACCAGGCTGAGGAATGAAGCCAAGGCCTGCCATCGCGGTGCATCCGGCCTTGGGCTGGCGGTAGCAGCCCTGCAAATACTTTGGCCCAGCGTGGCACTGGTCCACCAGAACTTTGCCTGCTCGGGGGCCATTGTGTCCAACCTGTTCAACACCTCTGTCAGCGGCCACGCTAACTGCGCAAAGCTTTCCGGCAACCAGAAGAACGACTGCAATGACCTGGCAGACGACCTGCCAACTCAGTCGATCGTCCCGCAACTGACGGCAGTGCGTAATTTTCTCAGGGATCAGCAATTGAACGCCGACGCGGTGGTCATGTCCATCGGCGGCAATGACCTGGGTTTTGGCGAAATCATTAGCGACTGCCTGCAGCCGGTTCCCGGTTTCGGTTGTGATGGTGCCGACAGCGCGGCGCGAAAGGCTTTGGATGCCGGAGTCTTAGTGTTGCCAGGCCGTTATGAGGACCTGAACGATGCATTTAACGCCGCTCACGTCCCGTCGGCCAATGTCTTTATTACCAAGCACCTCAATCCGATGCGCCAGACTGGCACCGAAACCTGTGGCGGGTTGGAGTTTACAGACCAATTGCTTAAGTCTATCTCGGACGAGGAGGGCGTTTTTGTTAAAGACGTGGTGAACGTCGTCAACGAACAGGTAAACCTAACCCACGAAGAACTTGGCTGGAACATCATTTCGTCGCATCTTGGCAGTGAGGTCGGGCACGGCGTCTGCACGACTGTCCCCTGGTACAACGACAACACCACGGCACTGCGCACGCAAGGTCGCGACCTTTGGGTGCTCGGCAGTCCCTTGACCCTGAGTTCCGGCATGCTGCACCCGAATCAGAGCGGCCAGCGCGAAGGCTACAAGCCGGGTTACCAGGCAGCGCTCAAGAACGCCCTGAGGAGACGCTTCACGCCCCGCAAACCGGAACGTTTCAGGGCCGTTGCCTTTGCTCGCAACAATGGGGTGGACGTGGTCACCATGCGCTGGGATGACCCCAACAACTTCGAGTCAAAAAGCATCATTCGCAATACTGGCAACGGTGCGCGCTTTACCAAATTGGCTGACGTCAACCAGGCCGACTTTGTGCTGAGCGGCCTGAGTTCTCTGGTCATCAAGGCCTGCTTTGACGGTGACGTCGAAATTTGCTCAGCCGAAACTGCCCCCGTCAATATCGAAATCAAAATACCAACCCACACTCCTACCATTACTCCCAAGGATCCCTTATCGGTCCGCTGGTCAGACCTGGCCCCCTCGCGCCTTTTTTCGACCATCGAATTCGAGAACGACGGGGTCATCAGCCGCCGCGCCGTTGGAGGGCAATCCGCGCTAATTCCGGGTGGATTCGCGAAAGTCATTACGACACGCTTTCGCATTGCCGCTTGCAACAACCTCGGCTGCGGCCCGGCCACCGCGTGGCGCGACGTTGTAAATCATTAGATCAAGCTGGCTGCGCGTGTTCGAGGAAGTTCGGCGCCTTCGTGAAGAGGGGCACTCGCTTCGCTCGATTGTTCGGGCGTGCTCCGCGCTCGGGTACGCCTCGTGCTCGGGCAAGCCGTTCGCTTTGACCCCGGGTCGCGCGCCTCGCACGAAAAGCGATTAAGGCGACTTCGGCGGGTGCCGAGCCGATCGTGGGACGCGACGAGAGAGTAGAGGCCGGCGACGTTTTTTCCGGCGTCTTCGTTTCCGACGAATAAGTCGTTTTTTCGGCCGAGGGCAACACGGCGTAGTGCCGCCTCGGATCGGTTGTTGTCCGGCGGCAAACCGGCCACGTGAAGGAAACGCGAGAGCGGCTTTCGGCCGGGAAGAGGCTCGCCATCATGGGTCGGCCTCGCTCGCGTCGCAGTGCGAGGTGCGCTTCGGTGTCGACGATACCGAGTGTCGCGGCTCGGAGCGCATCGGTCCCTTCGACGACGACGGTTGCACGCTCAGGGCGCGATGCTGGACACGAGCAACGTTCGTTGGCCGCGGACGGCCGCTTCGGTCAGCTCCTGGTGGGCGGCGAGGTACCCACGCGGTGGGACCACGTGTTCGCGAGCATCCAGAGAGCGGGCGAGTTGCTCGCGCGGTTCGGGCCCTCGTATGTCACCCAAGTCGTGCTCGACGAGTGCCACCACGTGCCCGCCGCGTCGTACGATGCGCCAATGTCGTCAGCGGATTGGCTGCACGCGCGAGCTGAGAAAGACCGCGATCTCGGCCTTCGTGATCTTGCTGCTGGCGACGTTCACCGTCAGGTCGACAAGCTCGTCCTCCGTGCAGTCAAGCTCGAGCTCGTTGAGGTACAAGAACATGAACATCGATGCGGCGGCGACGCGCTTGTTACCGTCGATAAAGGCGTGGTTCTGCGCAAGGTGGTAGAGGTACGCAGCGGCCATCTCCGGGAGGGTTCCGTGGAGGTAGGTGCCATCGAATGAAACCTCCGGTGCCGCGATCGCCGACTCAAGTAGGCCAAGATCTCGTAGCCCGGCGGCGCCGCCGTAGCGCTCGATCAGATCGAGGTGCATTGCCACGACCTGTTCGAGCCCGAGGAACCGGACGTTCACTTCGCGAGCCGCTGGAAGGCGCCGGCGAACTTCGCGAGCATCAGCTCCTGCCCCCGCTTGAACTTGTCGGTCTCCCGCTTGCTGCGCACCGGGGCAATGACGATTACGCGGCCGTTCGTCGAGACCTCCACCTGATCATCGGGATCGAGATTCGCCGCTTCGAGTAGCTGCCGATCGAGCACGAGCGCGACGCTGTTCCCGGTGCGTGTCAGGTTCTTCACCATTGTACTTACAGAATAGCAGCACCGTACGTATGGTCAACAACGCCTTGCGTAGCTCCGCGCGGCTTTTTAGCACTACTGCCGCACCTTGGATGCTAACACACGCGCAAGTCGTTGCCCCAGCAGCTCCGACCGCCATCGGCGCAGCCACGGCGCCAGCGCTCGCCTGACGGCGAGGCCGAAGGTGATGATGGAGTCCTCGAAGTGACGTTCAGGCCGCTGCCTCG
>CANMZR010000474.1 GCA_947502375.1 Polyangiaceae bacterium | reverse complement strand
CCTCGTAGAGTTCCTCCAGAGCGTCCCACTGCTGGAGCGTCAGGAGACGCTTCTTGAGATTTTCTTGGGCGCGGCGATCATCCGGCGCGAGGTCAAGCACGCGCTTCCACGCAGCCGCTGCACCGGCATCATCGTTCAAGCGATCGCCCTGAATTTGGGCGAGCTTCTGCAGTTGATTGAGTTGCTCCTTCGGGTCGGTAAGAACGTCGATCAATTCCTGCAACACGGTGGCGAGCGCCTCGAACTCACGCGCTCGTTCGTAGAAGGTCGCCAACGCCTCCAGGGCAGCGAGATTTCCAGGGTCAAAGCTTCGTACGATGTTCCAAAGATCGATGCACAGCTGCGGCTTCTTGATCTTCTCGCTCGCCAACTGAGCCATTTCGGCGTAGCGCGCGGCACGCAGCGCCGTCGGTTGGACATCGGCCTCGGCACGCATGAGGTCGACAAGCTTCTCCCAGTCGCGTCGTTTCTCGTAATAGTCACGGAGAAACTCGCGCGCCCCGAGATGCAACGAGTCAATCGCGACGATTTGCTCAAAGCACTTTGCGGACTCGGAGGCGTTCGAGAACTTTTGGTAAATGTCCGCTGCTTCCGCGAACGCAGCGACCTTCTTCTCGGGGTCCGCGTAGGCCTCCCCTAGCTTGAAGAGCGTCTTGACGTAGTCGTGATTACGCTTAGCTTTTTGCTGCTTATCGGCCTCCTCGAGCAGCTTCGAGATGACCCCCGAATCCTCGACGCCTCCCGCCATAGAAACCGCTGGCGCATCGAGCCGGCGAGCTTCCTCCGGCGCGGACACGGGTGCCGCTTCCACTCGCACGGACACGGGTGCCGCTTCGACTCGCACGGACACCGCTGCCGCTTCGACTCGCGCGGACACCGGTGCCGCTTCGACTCGCGCGGACACCGGCGCCACTTCCACTCGCACGGACACCGGCGCCGCTTCGACTCGAACGGACACCGGCTCGGCATCCAGCGAGCTGGCCGCGGCCGGAATCGACGGCGGCGGCGGGGCCACCGAATCCAGCATCACCTCCAAAGACTCGACGGTCTCCACAATTGAATCATCGCCCTCAACTGAATCATCGCCCTCAACGGAGGGCGGTCCGACCACGACCGAAGCGTGGCTTTCGTCGGAGGCGGGAGCCGTAATCATGGTGTCTTCGCGCACCGGTTCGCCGAGCTGCAACTCGAACGAAACGAGCGTCGGATGGCTCGGACCCACCACCGCAAGTCGCTCAAACCAGCGGCGAGCTCGCATGACATCACCAAGCTGCAACCACGCGATCTTGCCCGCCTCCGCCAGCACGTACTCTGGGCACGATGCACCAGCGCGTTCGCTGGTAGCCTCGAGCAAGCTCATAACCTGTTCCCAGTCGCCCGCCACCTGCCCCAACCGTTCCCGCAGGTACACGTAGGCCGTCACGTTGGACGGATCGCGGGTGAGAGCATCCGATAGAAATGCCGCGCCGCGCACAACGTCCTGATGCTGTGCCCAGCGACAACCGAAGACAAATGCGAGCTTCGCAGCGGCCGCGCCGGTTGCATCAGCAACGATTTCGCGCTGACGTTTGACGAGTTGATCGGCGCGGTCCCCCGTAGGAGCGCCACCGCCGTCGCCGGCCTCCACAAAGAGGCATTCGTAAATGGCCGCGGCTACCGGATGGGCAGGGCTCGATTCGTAAGCGGACAGGAGCAACTCCTCGTACTGGTCGTGCGCCGAAAATCGCTTCGTGATTCGCGCGGCCCGCAGGATCAACCGAACGCGCGCGTCCGATTCGCGCTCGTCTATCGACTCGCCGAGCAATTCGTCGACTCGATTCTGATAACCCTCCGCGTCCACCGAGAGATCTTCGAGTGCCAGCAGCGCCTCAAATTCCGTGTCGTCACTCGCTGCGGCAGCCTGGTACGCAACTTCAGCGGCCTCGTAATTCCCGACGTCTTGAAGAACGTCGCCAAGATCGAGCTGTATTTTTCCGCGCACGTCAGGAGTCGCCGATTCAAGGCTGCGACGCAGGACCGTTTCAACCATCTTGATTCGGCCCAAGCTGAGATAGACGTCGCGCGCCTCGAGCAACGGAGCGACCGAAGCGGGCTGCAGCTTCCACGCGTTCTGAAAAAAGCGTAGCGCCCTCGCTCCTTGCATCAAGCGGCCGTTGAGCAAACGCCCAAGCTGCAGCAGGTATTCGACTTTGACCGCGACGTCTTGCCCACTTTCGCTCGCCGCTTCGAGAGCCTCCGCCAAGGTCGACCAGTCAAGAGTGAACTCAAGTTCGTGGAGGCGTTGCTTTATTTCCATGGCTTACCGACTGCGTCTCGAAACGATGCGAGAAAAATAGAAACGTCTGGTCCAAAACCTGCAGCAGATGCGTGCAAGGTCCCCTCAGGTGCCAGGGCCATTCAGCTTTTGAAGGACCGTGTTGGCCTGATCGCATTCCTTGCGATACTTCGCGGCCTCTTTCGTACAAGCGCGAGCGACGAAACCTTTCAGCCGCGCCTGCGCATCCGCCTTCCTCGGCGGGTTTATTTGGGAGTAAGCCATCCCCAGATTGAACAATAGGCCGGGTTCGTCCTCGCGCACGAGGCGAGCCTTTTCGAGAGATTTCACCATCTTATCGGTGTCGTGCTGCTCCCCGTACACTTCCGCCAGCAGCGTGTGAACGTTGTAGAGGCGCTTGTCGTTCGAATCGGCCATCTCAACCGCCGCGTTCAGCACCTGCTCCGCTTCCTTGTAATAATCAGCAAGAATGTAACGGTGCGCGAGCGTCGTGTAATGATTCAACGCGCACTCGATGGCCGGATCATCGATGCACTTTTTGCTCATGTCGCCGTCAGCAGGGCGCTTCTCAATGGCTTCACTCAGTTTCTGAAGCGCCTTCTGCTCATCGTCACCGTAGTAAAAGGCATCGGCAACATGCGCGGAACATCGCTCGTCATGAGGATCAACTTCGCTGCACTTGGAATACGGCTCGATGGCGTCGCTCCACTTCGCTCCGCCTTTCTCGGGCTTTCTCGCCTGCATTTCGATTGAAAGTCCAAGTTCGAACCAGTAGTTGGCGAAGCTCGGAGCCTTCACGACGGCGCGCTGCATGGTCGATTGAACTTTGTCCCACGCCTCCTTTTTTTTGTAGGCCTTTGCGAGCTTGTAAAGAATTGCGTGATTCTCGTCGAGCTTCACGGCTTCTTCGTACTTTTGAATGGCATCGCCGGGATTCGTGTCGACCATCATGTCGCCTTGGTTGGCGAGAATGACCGCCTCCTGCCTGTTGCGATTGCAACCCACCACCAAGACGCTGGCGAACAGCGTAAACCCCGTCAGAATTGCACGTAATTTCATGGCACCACCACCTTTGAGCCGGCGCGAGAGGAAGCGCGCGGATGCCGCAGGATAATGCTCTCAGAGATGCGAAGTAAAGCGGTTCTGGGCCTCGGCGCTCGCAAGCAACGCGCTACTAAAAACATGAACGCCCCCGGTCGAGGTCGACCAGAGGCGCACCGTACTCACGACTCGTCACGGCTTACATTCGCAGCCTCGAAGCTGCGAGCCGCGAGCGTGGCCGCGTCAGCCAGGACTGAACGTGATCGGGTAGCTCACCTTGACGACACCACCTTCAGGGG
>CANMZR010000473.1 GCA_947502375.1 Polyangiaceae bacterium | reverse complement strand
TCGAGCCACGAGACATGAAGGCTCGCCTGAACGCCCCCTGGAAAGTCGAGATGAGCGAAGACCACGTCCTCGATATTCGAACGGGAAAGGGCCACTCCCCGCGCCGAGACGCGCGTCGGCAACTCACCCAAAAGGCTGATAATCATCGAGAGATCATGCGGGGCGAGGCTCCACCAGGCGTTCTCGTGAACCCGCACCGTGCCGCAGTTCAACCGGCTCGCATGGAGGTAACGGACCGCGCCGAGCTCCCCTTCTCGAACGAGCTGCAGCAACCCTTCGACGGCCGGATGGTAAAGCATCAAGTGACCGACCATCACCACGCGCTCGGCCGCCTCGGCCGCCCGCCGGAGCCGTGAGCCCTCCGCAGTCGAGAGGCAGAGCGGCTTCTCGACAAACACGTGCTTGCCCGCATGGAGCGCCCGAATCGTAAGCTCCGCGTGAAGCGCCGCCGGAGCCGCAATCGCCACCGCGTCGAAGGACGGATCGTCCAACGCGGCTCGTGCTTCAGCGGCAGTGGGGAGGTTGAAGTCCGCGGCCCAGCGCCGCGCCTCGGCAGTGGGATCGACGACCAGGCCCACGGACACCTGCGGCAAGGAAGAAAACGCGCGAATGAGGGTCTTGCCCCAACGTCCAGCACCGAGCACCGCAAGCCGCACCGTCATGCCACCTCGACGAGTGCGCCCGCCTCTTCGGCGTAACGCTGACCGCAACTCGAGCATTCAGGCGCTGGACCAGCGGGCAGCGGCTCACCGCACGCGCAGACCCAACCGACGTGGCGCGCCGGAACCCCTCGCACCAGTGAAAATGCCGCGACCTCGCGGGTGACGACCGCCCCCGCGGCCACGAACGCAAAGCGCCCGATGGTCAGCCCGGAGAGAATCGTCGCGTTGGCACCAATCGTCGCGCCGCGACACACGAGGGTGGCCTCGAATGCGTGCTTGCGCGAGACGTGCGCGCGCGGCTGCGTGACGTTCGTGAACACGACGGAAGGCCCGCAAAAAACGCCATCTTCGAGGGTCACGCCGGCGTACACGCTGACGTGATTTTGAAGGCGCACCCCGTCCCCCACCCGCGCGCCTGGAGCGACGTAGACACCTTGTCCGAGGACACAGCGAGAGCCCACGCTCGCGCCGGCGGAAACATGCACGAAGTGCCAGACCTTGGTGTGCGCGCCGATGGCGCAACCCTCGTCGCAAACCGCCGTCGCGTGAAGTTCCGCGGAGGCGTCGATCAATTGCGTTTTCCTCGGTAAAAAACTGCGATTTCAGCCACAACGCGCGTTTGTTGCGCGTGCGAAAGCTCGGGGAACATGGGCAAGCTCAAGAGCTCGAGCGCGGCTCGCTCCGCCACGGGGCAATCCCCAACCCGGCCGCCGAGCGCGGCGAAACACGGCTGCAGGTGAAGCGGCGTCGGGTAATACACGCCCACGCCGATCCCGGCATCCGTGAGGTGCGCCCGCAAGGCATCGCGCTTTTGACAACGGATTGCGAAATGGTGAAAGACTTCGACGCCATCGTTATCCAATCTTGGAACGGACACGTCGCCGTCGAGTCCTGCCTCGAAAAAAAGCTCGCGATACCGAGCCGCGCACTCGCGACGACGGTGGCTCCAGGCGGCCAACTGCGGCAACTTCGCGCGAAGGATCGCGGCCTGCAGCGCATCGAGGCGGCTATTGATTCCGACGACCTCGTGAACGCCGTCCGCGCCGCCATGGGCTCGCAACCGAGCCACCTCCCGCGCCGCGGTGACACTCTTGCACAGCACCATGCCGCCATCGCCCCAGGCGCCGAGGTTTTTCGTTGGATGAAACGAGAGGCAACCGAAGTCACCGAACGAGCCGGCCGCGCGACCGCCACGGGTCGCATCGATGGCCTGCGCGGCGTCCTCCACCAGGACGAAGCCGTGCCGCTCGCTGAGCGAAACGAGCGGTTCGATGCGAACACAGCGACCGAACAAGTGAACCGGCACCACCGCTCGGGTGCGCGAAGAGACGGCGGCGAGCACTCGGTCGGGATCGATGCCCAGGCCCTCCGGCTCGATGTCCACGAACACGGGAGTGGCCGAAACTCGTGCGATAGCGCCAGCCGTCGCGAAGAACGAAAGCGCCGTCGTGATGACCTCGTCACCAGGGCCAACACCCGCAACTCGAAGGGCTAAATAAAGCGCGTCACTGCCATTCGCAACGCCCACGGCCGCAGCCACGCCGAAGCGGCTCGCCAGCGTTTCTTCGAGGGCGCGCACCTCATCGCCAAGAATGAACTGCTGCGAGTCCGCTACCCGAGCGACCGCGCGAGCCACGGCTTCGCCAATCCCCAGGTGCTGGGCCCGAAGGTCGACGAATGGGATCGCGGTCACCCGGCAAACGTGGGCCAATCGCCTTCTGTCGTAAAGGTTTTGAGTCCCTGGAACGAGCAAATTCAGGCGCCGCGAGCGCCACCGAGGAGGCCAGCCGCGAGCGCCACCTAGGAGGCCAGCCGCAAGCGAGACCAGCCGCGCGTGAGGCCTCGTTGCCTCTCGACTTTCCACCAAGCCCGGACGCTGCTACACGATGATCGAGGCACCGACTTATGAGCGATCCCACGACCTTCAAGTCTTTCGAAGAATTCTGGCCATTTTACGTGCGTCAACACTCGCGGAAGGGAACGCGCATTCTGCATTTCACGGGCACGGCGCTCGCTCTCGGGCTCGCCGCCTACGCCGCGGTGAAGCGCAAGCCGAAAACCTTCTTGCTCGCGCCGGTGGTCGGTTACGGCTTCGCGTGGGTTGGGCATTTCTTCGTGGAGAAGAACATGCCCGCCACCTTCAAGAACCCGCTCTGGTCGTTCCGCGGGGACATGCGGATGTTCTCGATGATGCTTGCGGGGACCATGGACGAAGAAGTGCGCCGGGTGCTCGAGGCCGACCAAGACGAACACGCAGAGCCCACCCGGGCCACTGCGTCGTCGTCGAGCGACGAGGCTCCGGACACCACGGCACCGGCTGGCGACGAGCGGCCCGCGTCCACCTCGGATGAACTGAACTGAGCCGAGCCGAGGCACCGACCGATGCCCGTCCTTGCCAGCGACGCCGAACGGCTCGAACTCGCGGCCGCTGCCGCCAACCGCCTGCGTCAAGCCATCGGGAAGGTCATCGTCGGGCAAGAAGAGGTCATCGACGCCTTGCTCGTCACGCTGGCCACCCGCGGGCACGCACTGCTCGTCGGGGTGCCAGGTCTCGCGAAAACCTTGCTCGTCGCCTCGTTGGCCAAGGCGCTCGATCTCAGCTTTGGTCGCGTTCAATTCACGCCGGATTTGCTGCCCGCAGACATCACCGGGACGGACGTCCTTCAGGAACAAGACGGCCATCGCTCGTTGCGGTTTCTGCCCGGACCCATCTTCCACAATTTGATTCTCGCTGACGAGATCAACCGCACGCCGCCGAAGACCCAAGCGGCGCTGCTGCAGGCGATGCAAGAGCGCGAGGTCACTGTCGGAACGACGACCCACCCGTTGCCGAGGCCGTTTCAAGTCTTCGCGACGCGCAATCCGGTGGAACAAGAAGGGACGTACCCTCTTCCCGAGGCGCAACGCGACCGTTTCTTGATGGAAATTCACGTCGACTACCCGAGCGAAGCCGAAGAGCG
>CANMZR010000472.1 GCA_947502375.1 Polyangiaceae bacterium | reverse complement strand
TTCCCGCCAGCGCCCAAGGGCGAGCTCCATCGCCTTCGTGTAGAGTTCATCCGCGCCGTAGTCGCAGCGCACGAGCTTCGATAGGTCGCTCGACGCTGCATCGGGATGCGGCAACGGACCGGGGTCGACCACGAGCACCTCGTGACCGCGCTGCCGTAGCTCGATGGCGGCCGAGACCCCAAAGGCGCCACCGCCGACCACCACCACCCGCATGCCTCGACGCCGCACGTCCGTCAGCTCAGAGTCTTCCGAAACGCGCTCAGCTTCAGATCATGGCGCTTAAGCCAGTGGTAAACTTGACGCTTATTCATTGAGAAAAAAGACGCGAGGGCAGCGACGTCACCGTGAAACTTTTCGAGCAGCGTCGTGAGTTCGTCGCGCGATGGAACGAGCTGAACGCTGACGGCGGACGCGCGCAACTGGTCTGCCGTTTCTTGGTGCCCGCGCTGCCGAATCTGCGCCGGCAAGTGGGCGCTTCGCAACACCTCCACCGGCCCGGCCGTCGCGTAGACACGGGCGAGCACGCTCACGACTTCGCGGACGTTCATCGGCCAATCGTAGAGCACCAATTTCTCGAGTGCCGTTGCCGAAACCTGAACCGCGCCACCCCGCGAAATATCCGCCCATACCCGGGGCACCAGGACCGGAATGTCGCCCCGCCTCGCGCGGAGCGGCGTCAGCTCAATCGTTCGATCCCGCAAGCACTCGAAGAGTTCCGGCGAAAAAGAACCATCATCGACAAGGGGCTCGATATCCACCTCCGACGCCCCGATGACGTGAACGTCGAGCAAGACCCGTTCTCCCGAAGGCAACTCCAAGAGGCGTGTGCGAATGAACTGCAAGATTCGCTCTTGAGTCTGCCTATCGAGCATATCCACGCCATCGAGCAACAGCGTCCCATGGTTCGCTCGTGCGAACAGCCCGACCTCAGCCGGGACGATCCTCGTGCCGCCGATGCTCCGACCCACAACGTCGGATTCGTCACTCGGATCGCCGAACAGCAGCCGCGCTGCGTTGCCCGGCGACGAGGTCGTGCACGCCAGCGAGACGAAGTCACCACTACGGCCATTCAGGGAGTGCAACCGCCGACCGGCGGCTTCCTTTCCTGCCCCCAGTTCCCCGACGAGCAAAACCGGACGGTCGTCACCCGCCAGCGCATCAATGGCCGAAACGACCCCGCGGAGCGCGGCGCTGCGCCCTGCCAGAGCATGCGTTTCATCACCTTTAACGGAACCGTCGAACGAATCGACCCGCTCCGCGGATACCGCAAACTCGAACAGATGGATCCCGAGTCGGAGCACGGCGCCTTCGACGAGCCGCTTTCGCTGGACGCGCTCGCCATCGACGAAGCTGCCGTTTTTGCTGTCGTGATCGATAAGCTCAAACCCGTCGGAGCCCCACACGATCGACGCGTGCATCCCCGAGAGAAGTTTGTCGTCAATGACCAGCGTGACGGCCGGTTGCGCACGGCGGCCGATGCAAATCCGATCACCCACGCGAACCGCCCGGTCGCGCAAAGTCACATCGCTTGCCTGGAGCACCACCAAGCTTCGCTCAGGCAGTTCGATCACTTCAAGCGAAGGCTACACCGATGCGCAGCCTGACGGAATGCTCCTCGAACGAAAGCACAGGGCCGGCGAAACGGGCCCAGTCAGGGCGAGGCCGCTGCTATAGACCCACCCGTGACCTTGAAGCGCGTAGCATGCCTTGGCGGGGGGCCGGCGGGTCTCTACTTCGCAGCTCTCATCAAAAAGGCCCAGCCCGGGCTCGAGGTCCGTGTTCACGAACGGAATCGCAAAGGCGACACCTTCGGATTCGGGGTCGTGTTCTCGGACGCCACGATGGACAACCTACGCAAGGCCGATCCGGCGAGCCATCGAGCGATCACCGAAAGCTTTTGGCATTGGGACGAGATCCACACGTATTTTCGTGGGGAAAAACTCGTTTCGAGAGGCCATGGCTTCGCCGGGATGTCGCGCAGAAAGCTGCTCTCGATCCTGGAGGAGCGCTGCGTCGAAGTCGGCGTGCTGCTCTCCTTCGACGATACGATCCCGGACCCGAACGCGCTCGATGCGGACCTCGTTATCGGCTCCGACGGCGTCATGAGCGGCCTCAGGGAGCACTTCCAGGACGTGTTTGAACCGGTGCTCGACGAGCGCCCGAACCGCTTCGTCTGGGTGGGAACGACCTTCCCTTTCGAGGCGTTCACGTTCTACTTCAAGGAGAATGCACACGGGATGTTTCGCGTGCATGCGTACCGATACGAACCCGGGATGTCGACGTTCATCGTCGAGTGCACGGCGGCTACGTTTGCCCTGAGCGGCCTCTCTGAGAACGACGAGGACCAAACGCTCGCCTACCTGAGCGACCTCTTTCGCGAGGAGCTTGGCGGCCACCCGCTCTTTAAGAATCGCTCGATCTGGCGGCGTTTTCCAACGGTCAAAAACGGTCGCTGGCACGATGGAAAACACGTGCTCCTCGGAGACGCCGCCCACACCGCTCATTTTTCCGTCGGCTCAGGCACGAAGCTCGCTCTTGAAGACGCGATAGCCCTCGCGGATAGCCTTCATAGGCACCCGGTGCTCAGCGAAGCACTCGACGCGTACGAGCACCACCGACGACGCGAGGTCGATGCCATCCAGCGGGCGGCGCAATCGAGCCTCGAGTGGTTCGAACACACGGAACGCTACCGTGAGATGGCGCCCATTCAGTTGAATTTTGGAATGCTCACCCGCAGCCTACGGGTGACCCACGAAGGGCTGAAAGAACGCGACCCAGAGCTGATTCGCGAGCTCGACAGCTGGTTCGCCGGTGTCGCTCAAACGCAATCCGGGCGACTGGTGAAGCCGACCACGCCACCGATGTTCACACCGTTCAAATTGCGGGAGCTCGTCCTGGAGAACCGCATCGTCGTCTCACCGATGTGCCAATACCTCGCCGAGGATGGCTCGGTGAACGACTGGCACCTCGTTCACCTGGGAAGCCGCGCCATCGGTGGTGCGGGGCTCATCATCACCGAGATGACGGACGTGAGCGCGGACGGGCGAATCTCACACGGGTGCGCGGGGCTGTATCACGAGAACCACGTTCGGTCGTGGCAGCGGGTCGTGGAGTTTGTTCACGCGAATTCTTACGCGAAAATTGGAGTTCAGCTTGCCCACGCGGGACGAAAGGGCGCCACGGTAAGACCTTGGGAAGGTGGTGACGGGGTCCCTCTTTCGGAAGCCGCGTGGCCGCTCGTCGCCGCGTCGCCTATCGCTTTCAAGCCAGGCTCCCAGGTTCCGCGCGCACTGACGAAAGAGGACATGGCGCAAATCGGGGCCGACTTCGTGGCCGCCGCGAAGCGCGCTGAAGCCGCGGACTTTGACCTCATCGAGCTGCACCTGGCGCACGGCTATTTGCTGGCAACCTTCCTCTCGCCACTCACGAATCAACGCGACGATGCCTATGGCGGCTGCCTCGAAAATCGGCTTCGTTACCCACTCGAGGTGTTCGATGCCGTGCGCGCCGTGTGGCCACAACACAAGCCCATGACCGTGCGCATCAGCGCGACGGACTGGGCCGAGGGAGGCAACGAGAGCGACGATGCGGTCGCCATCGCACGGGCCCTGAAGGAACACGGCTGCGA
>CANMZR010000471.1 GCA_947502375.1 Polyangiaceae bacterium | reverse complement strand
TTCTGTCAGGGTCGAGGCAGCGCCGCGAACAGCGCCGTCTGCTACGTGCTCGGGATCACCGCCGTCGATCCAGTGAAAAGCTCCATGCTGTTCGAGCGCTTCATGTCCGTGGCACGCCGCGAGCCACCCGACATCGACGTGGATTTCGAACACGAGCGCCGTGAGGAAGTGATTCAGGAAATCTATCGGCGCTACGGCCGAGGCCAGGCCGCGATGGTCAGCGAGATCATCCGCTACCGAGGAAAAAGCGCCCTCCGCGAAGTGGGCAAGGTCTTCGGTCTCTCCACCGATCAACTCGAACGGCTCGCAACCCTCGGCAGCTCTCACCCGAGGGAAGCGGTGGCATCCGAGGATGCGCAGCGAGAGCCGTTTTCTCTGGCGATCGAGCCCAACCGAGCGGAGCTCACACAACGGGGCCTCGACCCCGATGACCACCGCTTACGCCAGGTTCTCGTGCTCGCGCGCGAACTGACTGGGATCCCTCGCCACCTCTCGATCCACGTCGGTGGTTTCATCTTGTCCTCCGAGCCGCTCGAACAGGTCGCACCGGTTGAGCCGGCCTCGATGCCAAACCGCACGGTCATCCCCTGGGACAAGGACGACATCGACGTGCTCGGCTTCTTCAAGGTCGACGTGCTCGGTCTCGGCATGCTGACCGCTATCCGAAAGACCCTCCAGGCGATCTACCAGCGCCGGAACGGCTCGCTCGAAGGTTTTGATCCCATCGGTGAGCTTGCGCGCATCCCACCCGAAGTGCCCGCAGTCTATGACGCTTGCTGCCGGGCCGACACCATCGGCGTCTTCCAAATTGAGAGCCGCGCTCAGATGGCGATGCTGCCGGTTTTACGCCCACGCGAGTTCTACGATCTCGTCGTCGAGATCGGCATCGTGAGGCCAGGCCCCATCCAAGGCGGGATGGTGCACCCCTACCTCCGGCGGCGCACCGGAGCCGAGTCCGTGAAGTACCCACACCCGCTGCTCGAAGCCATCTTGAAGCGCACGCTCGGTGTTCCACTTTTCCAGGAGCAGGTGATGCAAATAGCGATCTGCGCGGCCGGCTATCTACCGAGCGAAGCGGATCAACTGCGCCGCGACATGGCCGCCTGGCGAAAGAACGGGCGCCTTCAAGCGCACCGCGAGAAGCTGCTCCAAGGCTTTCGGAGAAACGGCATCCCAGACGCCTTCAGCGAGGCTCTTTACCAGCAAATACTGGGCTTTGGTGAATATGGGTTTCCCGAGTCGCACGCGGCGAGCTTCGCCTTGCTGGTCTACGCATCGGCGTGGCTCAAGGTGCATCACCAAGCCGCGTTCACCGCCGCGCTCCTCAACTCGCAGCCGATGGGCTTCTATTCGGCGTCGAGCCTCGTGCGCGATGCGCAAGCTCACGGCGTTCGAGTCGAGCCGGTGCGCATCGAGTCGAGTACCTGGGATTCGACCCTCGAACCTCCGAGTACGGCGAGCGAACCCGAGAGCCTTCGGCTTGGGTTTCGGCAGGTTCAAGGGCTCAGCCAAGCCGGCATCGAGACGCTCCTACGCGCACGGAGCGAGCAACCCTTCGACAGCGTGGACAGCGTGGCGCGCCGCTCGGGCCTGCGACGCCCCGAGCTCGAACAGCTCGCGCGGGCCGGGGCCTTCGATGCGCTTTGCCCCGCACGACGCGAGGCCCTGTGGCAACTGCGGGCCCCACGCGAGGCGGGACTCTACGAAGGCCGTGCCATCGAGCCCGCGACCCCCGTTGGATTGCGTGCGCTGAGCGGCCAGGAACAGCTCTCGCTCGACTACGGAACGATGGGACTTGCCCTGCACGATCACCCGATGCGGCACCTCCGAAAGGCCCTCACCCGACGACGGGTGAAGGTCGCCAAAGAGCAAACGAACTGGCGCACCGGCGACCGCGTGACCGTCGCCGGACTCGTTCAATCGCGACAGCGTCCAATGACCGCAAAAGGGATCGTCTTCATCACGCTCGAAGACGAGACAGGCGTCGTGAACTTGGTGGTCTACGCCGACGTGTTCACGCGTTACGAACTCGCCGCGCGGCATGCCGGGATGCTGCTCGCGCGCGGCCGTGTCGACCGCAAAGGCGCGGTCGTGCACGTGCGTGCCGAGTCACTCGAACGCCTCGATCTGCCGGGAGGTGCGCGTCCTTTGGACACGCACTCCAGGGATTTTCATTAGGCAAACGGAAGGAATGGCGACGAGGCCACCCCGCCTCAGGCCACCGAGCGGATGTGCTCCACGCGCGGCGCGATCCCCTGCAGGCTCGTAGCCATGGCCGCACGTTGTCCGTCGGTCAGATCGCGAAATTCGATCGCCATCCCGAGGCGACCGCGGTCCCCACGGCGACGTCCGGTGACGACGCGCGTGACCGTCCCGAAGACGAGCATTTCGGGGCCCTCGTAACGCGGCGGGGAGAAGCCGAGCACGACCTCCGACCCAGGATGCAACGGCAGCGCGGTATCCACCCAGAGCCCATAAGGCGACACATCGGTCGCGAGGTGCGCCTCGGGAATATCGCCGTAGTGGCTCACGAGGTCGCAGCGCAGCGCCACCGCTCGCCGGAGCGCGCGCCGCGCGTCCTGGTGCGATGAGGCGACCTGAAGTGTTTCGGCGGTAGGGGTGGTCGTGTGCCAGCGAGGATCCATCTGACATGAACCTACACGGTCACCCTGGTAACACCAAGAAAGCCGCGAAAGCGTGTTATGTGGGCCGCCATGGTGTTCCGGGAAGACATCCTCGCGGGGAAAGTTGCGTTCGTCACCGGCGGTGGCTCGGGGATATGCAAGGGCATCACCGAAGCGCTGATGCGGCACGGCGCAACCGCGGCTATCGCGGGCCGCCAAGCACCGCGGCTCGAAGCTGCGGCCCGCGAGCTGGAAGAGCGCACGGGAAAACGTTGCCTTGCCACCCCCTGCGATGTCCGCGAGCCCGCCACGGTCGAGGCCGCGCTCGACCGGACACTCGCCGAGCTCGGCGGCATCGACATCGTCGTCAATGGCGCGGCCGGCAACTTCCTCGCCCCCGCATCCCAGCTCTCCTACAACGGCTTTCGTACCGTGATGGGCATCGACGCGCTCGGTACCTTCAACGTGTGCCGAGCGGCTTTCGATCGATGGTTGCGCGACCACGGTGGCGTCATTCTGAACATCAGTGCGACGCTTCATTACGGCGCGACTCCCATGCAAGTCCATGCGTCGGCCGCGAAGGCCGCCGTCGACTCGATGACCAAGAGCCTCGCTCTCGAATGGGGCAAGCTCGGCATTCGCGTGAACGGGATCGCCCCCGGTCCGATCGCCGACACCGAAGGCATGAGCCGCCTCGCGCCCGGTGACCTCAGCGCGAAGCTGGCGAGCCGCGTGCCCATCGGTCGCTATGGACGCATCGAGGAGATAGCAAATCTCGCGGTTTTTCTAGCCTCGGACGCGGCCTCCTTGATTCACGGTACGACGATCGTCGCCGATGGCGGCGCGTGGCTCGTCGGTACACCCCTTGAGTACTGACCGCGCTGCCAGGAAATCACGGGACATTGTACAAACGCCCGGCTCGGCTGCTATTCTGTCGCGCATGTTTCGGTCGTTCCTGCCACTCGGCGCCCTGGCCTTCGCCGCGTGCCATCTGGTCATCGGACT
>CANMZR010000470.1 GCA_947502375.1 Polyangiaceae bacterium | reverse complement strand
GCTCTTCCGATCTCATCGTCACCGGCGCCGCCCAGGGCCTCGGCAAGCACTTCGCTCTCCGCATCGCGGAGGCGGGCGGGCAAGTGGCCGTGGGTGACGTCAATGAAGACGCGCTCCACGTGCTCGTCGAGGAATCGAAGGGCCTGCCAGGCAGGATTGTCGCCCGCAAGCTCGACGTTTCGAGCGAGAGCGAAGTCGGCGCGTACGTCGAGTGGGCGCACGAGGCGCTCGGCGGCTTGAGCGGGCTCATCAACAACGCCGGCATCTTGCGCGATGGCCTCCTCGTGAAGCGTGATCGAGCGACGGGCGCCATCACCAAGTTGAGTGCTGCACAATGGCAAGCGGTCATCGACGTGAATCTGACGGGCGCGACCTACATGGTCCGCGACACCGTCGCGAAGATGGCGGAGACCGGTCAAAAAGGCGTCATCGTCAACATGAGTTCGATCGCGCGGCACGGAAATCGCGGTCAATCGAACTACACCGCCGCGAAGGCTTCGCTCGCTGCCAACACGAAGACGTGGTCGCTCGAGTTCGCCGCTTTTGGCATTCGCGTCGGTGCCATCGCGCCCGGCATGATCAAAACGCCGATGACCGACGGCATGTCGGACAAGGCGCGCGAGGCGCTCGTTGGCATGATCCCGGTCGGCCGCATCGGCGTACCGGAAGACATCTGGCTCGCCGCGAAGTTCATCATCGAATGCGAGTATTTCAACGGGCGAACCATCGACGTCGATGGCGGCCTCTCGATGTAGTCGCGCTCGTTGCTACGGCTTGTTGCTGCCGCTCGTTGCTCCTGGGAGGTCAGGCCTTCTTCGGTGCTTCCATGAAGAAAAAGGCTTGCTGTTTCGATGGACGCCTCACCGGTGGGTCGAGCCGCGCCTTCTCCAGAACGGCGTGCTCGCGCTCGAGGTCGGCTTCGACGACGCCGCGGTTGTCGTAAGCGAATGCGAGCGCGTCGAGCACTTTCGCAGGTCCGAGGGCAGGGTAGCGTTTCATCAACTTGTCGATGGGCACGCCCGCCCGATGCCACGACCACAAGCGGCGCACGGGAACCTTCGAGCCCGCGACGTAAGGACTGCCGTTCAGGGTGCGAACGTCCGAACGAACATGCGGATGCGGCACCAGGACGCGCGGCAAGAGCAACCACGTGGCGTCGTCGAGCATGGCGGCTTGCTTCAGCATGGTGGAGAAGCCTACTGCGCCACGCGCCCCACTCAACTTTTCGTCGTCGATCAGTCGTGCCGCTCGCGCAACCGTTTGACGGCTTCGAGATGCTCGGGGTAGCTCGCACTGAACGTATGCCGCCCTCCACCCTTTGCGACGAAATACCGATAATTCGTTCGAGCGGGTGACAAAACCGCAGTCAGCGAGGCCGTTCCAGGGTTGCCGATCGGGCCTGGGGGCAAGCCCTCGATGACGTAGGTGCTGTACGGATTGGCAGCATCGCGGTTGAGCTCGGGGGAAGCCTTGCCTTTGAAGTTTGCGCACGAGGGGATGCGCGACGGCATGGCGAAGCAGCCATAGAGCGCGGTCGGATCGGACTGAAGGCGCTTCAGCTCAGGATCACGCAGTCGATTGAGAAAAACGCTCGCAATCACCGGCCGCTCATCGGCGACGGCCGCTTCTTTCTCGACCATGGACGCGAGGGTCACAATTTTTTTTCGCGTCATCCCGAGGGCCTCGAGAGCGGCCAGTCCACCGGGGTTGGCGGCGACGGTTTGCTTCCAGCGCAGCTCGCTTTGCTCGGTGAAACGCTTGACGAGCTCGCCGGGTTCGCTGTCACGGCGCAGCTCGTAGGTGGCCGGGAACAGAAACCCCTCCGCGGTGTCGAGGACCGTACGCAGCTGCGCGTTCTCGGCACCGGCTGTCTCGATGCCAGACGTCTCGATGCGGGACGTCGCAACACCGGGTGCCTCGATGCCGACGGACGCGAGGAGCCCGCGGTCGCTCGAGGCGGCGAGAAACCCCTCGCGGCTCACGATCCCGGCTGCCACGAGTTTGTCGGCCATGGCGAAACGGTGCACCCCCTCGGGAAACGTCACCTTCACCATCGGGCGCGAGTTCGTGCGGCAGAGCATGCCGACCAGCTCTTGCGGCGTGGCAGGCGACAGCCAGTGCGCACCCGGCACGAGGCAACGTTCCACCCGCCCAAGCTTGAAGTGAACCTGCAGCCAAAACGCGCTGTCATTCAACCCGTGTGCCACACAGAATTCGGCCGCTCCACGCGCATCCAGCCCCGGCGGCACGATGAGCGCCATGCCACCCGTGTTCGGCCCGCGTCGCGAGAGAAAGCGCCCGTACTCGAAGGCGAGTCCCGCAAGGACCACCAGGCACACGAGCACGAGTGCCGCCGCGCTTCGGGTCCCGCGATTCCAATGCTTGGGGCTCCAGCGGCCCTTGGCTCGACGCCGCAACGGCGCGCGCTCCGTGGCCTTGACGGATGCTTCTCCCCTGCTTTTTCTTTTCCCTCGCGCGGCCGAGCTTCGATGCCCCTTGGCCCCGGGTTTGACGGCGCGCGACGTGCGCCGAGGGCGCGGTGGAGGCGCTCCGGGCGCGGCGGCCGTTGCAGGAGGCGCTCGTCGAGTCACAGCTCGCGCAGCGTAGCGACAACGCCCGCGGCTGTCTCGTTTCGGGCAGGTCCATTCCTGGCTTTCGAGCCGGCTGAAGTCCCGCTACACTGCCGCCGCGCGGTCGCCGCGTCGTGGCCCTGCCGCGCCGTGGTGGCGTTGTGCTGTGCCGTGATTGATGCCCTCGTAGCTCAGTGGATAGAGCAGCGGTTTCCTAAACCGAAGGTCGCACGTTCGATCCGTGCCGGGGGCGCCAAAGTAAGCAGCTGTTTCTCACGCCTCGACTCGAACGAATCGAGGCGTGGCGCAGGTCGTGGCTGACGGCGAGCGCGCCCATCCGGCCCTACTTGCCATGCCGTCATGCCGTCATGCGCGGCCGAATCGGCCGGGTACCGTTCAGGCACAACGCAGTCGGAACACTCTGCGTTTCGACGCATTCGGGCTTGCCGATTGACCCGCCACTCGGCTGGGCGCTACGTTCCTCTCCGATGACAACGCACAAGTTGACGGGCTGGCCCAACGGCCTTGGATTCGGTCTTGCTACGATGGCCCTCGGCCTCTTCGGAGTCGCACCCGCCGCCGCGGACGACAAGGCCGCCACGCCCGCTGCCACGGCTACGCCAGCAGCCACGCCAGCCGCTGAGAGTCCCGCACTGAAGCAGGCGCTCCTCGAAGGCGCGAAGGCCGAAAAGGCACTGCCGGCCGCGATGCGTGAACTGGAGGCCGCACAAAACGCGGTGGCTGCTGCGAACGCTGCATTGGGTAAAGCCGAGGAATCGAAAAACAGTTGCCTCCAGAACTCGACCTTCAGCCGTTCCGCATGCGATACGAGCTGCGCCGGAACGCGCACGCATTGCTACGATTATGCGCCCCATAATGCCGCGAAGCGCGTTTGCCAATCGCAAGGCGCTGCGTGCGAGGGGCGCTGCGAAACCAGCGACAGCCAACGCCAAACAGGGTGCAACGCAACTTTCGAAAAACAGCGGACAAAAGCCCAGGCTGCGCTTGATGCCGCGACCGAACGCCAGTACTCTTCACAAGTGAAATACAACGCCTTGCT
>CANMZR010000469.1 GCA_947502375.1 Polyangiaceae bacterium | reverse complement strand
AGGTTCATCGGGTTGGAGACGACGAGCGGGGCTACGCCTGCCGCGGCGAACACCGCGAAGGCGAACGGAAGCAAAAACTTTGGGTTACGGCGCGGGTACACCGTGCGCAGGAGCGTCAACACCGTCGGGGTCAAGAGCAAGATGGCGGCGTCGTTCGAGAGAACCGCCGCAACGAGGACGGCCACGACGAAGGTGACGCGAAAGGCGTGTTTTACCGGGCCTCGCGTTCGGGGCTCGATCGTTGCTGCCAGCCGGTCGAGGAGGCCGAGCCGCTCCGCCGCGGCGGTCATCGTCATCACCGAGGTGAGCGTTACGAACGCGCGCCACTGCGCGTGGAGCGCCGTCAGCACGTCGGACGCGTGGATTGCCCCGCCAAGGCTCGCGAGCAACACCGCTGCGAGTGCGCCGACGAGGGGCCCGAAGCCGTGAGGGCGCCACGCGACGGCCCCGACGAGAACGACGAGGCCGAGGACGACGAGCGCGGCTTGCATGATGGCCGACGGACCTTACTCGAATCGAATAGGGGCTCACTCGGCTTCTGCGGTGTGCTCCTTCGGGCCGTTCTTGAGGGATAGCCGCTACAAAGGAACCGTCCCGCCAGCGACGTCCTGACGACGCACCTCGAATCCGGCACGCTCACGCCGTGGCGGGACATGCGAAGGGATTCTGGGCGAGACTCTGCGGTGAGGGGGAGCGCGGGACCGCGATTGGCACCGTGGCTCAGCGCTACGGCGTGAAGTTATCGCCGTTGCGCTGGTGGCGCTCAAGGCTGCGGCGCGGCGAAGCCGCTACCCAAGCTCGCCGCAGGCACCGCGGTGGCCGAGCTCGTCGCTGACCGATTCGAGAATGCCGCCAGTTTGGCCCACGATGCCCGCCTGGTCGTGAACATGCCCGAGGCGCTTCACCGCAAGGTCAAGCTACACGCCGTCGAACGAGGGATCACGCTCCGCCGCCCGGGCAGATTGTTGCCGTTCAGCCGCACCTCAGCCGCTTGCCCTCAACTTACCCTCACCGCCGCGCATCCGCCGTTCCCCTCCGAATCACCAGCTGCCAGATGCTTAGCCTCGTCCCGTCGCTGAGAAGCCCGAAGAGCGCCGACACGCGGCAGAGCCGCCGTTGCCAACAGGCCGTTTTCCAGGGTCACTTTCCTTAGCCGCCCGATTCGGCTGTCGCGACTTGCAACCCGAGGGCTGCAACGCGATAACGGTCATGCGCTCATGAAACCTGCCGATGATGCCTCGCAACCTGTGGGAGAAGGCTTGCCGGATCGACGGGATCGACGAGGAGGTTCCGGCCCGGTGGCCGACCCCTTCGGTCTCGTCGGCGAAATCATCGACGCTCGGTACCGCATCGACGGAGTTGCAGGCGAGGGCGGCTTCGGCGTCGTCTACCGGGCGTTTCACCTTGGCTTCAAGCGTCCCATCGCGATCAAGTTCCTCCGCGTTCCGTCCCATTTCACGACCGACGCTCGGGAACGCTTCCTCGAGAAGTTCCGCGAGGAGGGGCAACACCTCGCAAGGCTGTCGTTGGAGTGCCTCTCGATCGTTCGCGTGTTCGACTTCGGGGTGACCAAGGTTCTCAAGCTGGAGTTGCCGTATTTGGCGCTCGAGTGGCTCATGCAATAAAATGCCGCTGTCGCCGGGAGCGAGCGCCACGGCCATTTGAGTCGCAGGGGCCTCCACGGCATCGAGCATCACGATCGCACGACGGGCCGCCTCCTTTGCATGCCACTCGGGCGACTTGTGGTCGAAATAGCCCATCGTGATGCGCCCGCCACCGCCGGAAGAGCCACTCTGCCGCTTGCCGTCTCGCTCGGCGACAGTGCGGACCGTGAAGCGAATCATTGGCTGAACGTCGAAACACAGGCGTCCATCGCTGGTCGCAATCAGGATCTCGCGCACCGCCGCGGCAAAACCGGCCTCCGCGCGAATGATCATGGGATCGGCCGCGAGGGCCGCAAGGCTCGCTCGTTCGAGCAAGGCGCGCTTTTCGAGTGCGGGCTCGTCGATGCTGAACGTGTCGAGCTCGTAGCGACTCGGAACGCCACGGGACTCGACCTTGACCGGAGTCACGCCTCCGCCGCCCGTCGCAATGCGCGCCGCGGTTTCGGCCGCAGGCTTCATCGCGTCGAAGGCGAGATCTTCCGTGTACGCGTAGCCAGTGGCATCGCCTCGCTGAACGCGAACCCCGAGCCCCATCGACGTGCTGCGCGATGCGCTCTTGAGGATGCCTTCGTCGTAACTGAACCCGGAGCCTTTGCGGTACTCGAAGAATAGGTCGGCGTAGTCACCGCCGTTCATCAAGGCGACGGCGAGCACGCGATCGCAAAGGGCCGCATCGATTCCGGCTTCGCCACCGGGGGCGAACGGGGCGAGGTAGCTTTGGCGAAGCATGCCTCGGCCGGCGCATGGTTTCCACGAGCATCGGAGGGCGGTGGACACGGTGCGTCGCCACGGCTACGAAACGCTCTACGGACACCGACGTTCCGCTCGTTTGGCTTCACGTGACGGCAAACCTGTTCTGGATCGGCGGGATCACGGCGGTTGGGCTGCTTGTCTTGGCGACGAGCGTCGATCCGAAGGTCCGCGGTGGGCTCGCCGTGACCGTCTATCAGCGCCTTGCAGCGCCGGCTTTCGTGGTTTCCTTCATCGCGGGAACAGCGCGCCTCTTCTCGGATACGGGTTACTATTTCAAGGAGACGCACTTCATGCACGGGAAGCTCCTATTCGCGCTGATCGTGATCGGGCTCCACCACGTGATCGGCGCCCGAGCGAAGAAACTCGCCAGCGGAGAAACGACCGAGCCCGGGCCCACCAAGGTGTTGCTCGGCGTGCTCGCCGGATGCGCCGCGCTTGCCGCGCTGACCGTGATTTTCAAGCTTCCGAAGTGACCCTTTTATCGTTACTGTCCAAACGTCGGGCGAGCTTTTAAGTCTCACAGATTTTCCACGTGGCCATCGATCGCGAAAAAACGCTCCAAGCTGCGCAGGCGCTTGTCGAAAAAAAGAAATAGGACAAGGCGATCGTCGAGTACCGCAAGCTCGTCGCGCATGATCCGACGGACGTTCGCACGCTGCTCAAGATCGGTGCTCTGCACCTCAAGCTCGACCAGCACGAAGGGGCGATCACCACTTACGAGCAGGTCGGGGACCACTACTTCCGAGAAGGCTTCTCGGTCAAAGCGATCGCCGTCTACAAGCAGATCCGCGGCATCATCACGCGACACTGCCCACAGCTCGAGACCAAGTACGGCCACATTCTGCGGCGACTTGCCGACATCTACACGCGGCTCGGCCTCACGAGTGACGCCCTCGCCGCCTACGACGAGGTGGCGACGCGCAGCACGCCCACAATATCCGACTCAGCGGTTCGTTGCGCGTACTGTCGCGGCCTCTGGTTCCCCGCGCCGGGCCGCGAATCGTGTTGTCACTGCGGAGCAACAACCAAGTAAGCTCGGCGACGCGGCACCCAAGAGTTCAGCGCGCCATCGGCAAGAGGGTCGCGAGCGGGACGCCCTCGACGTTTTCAAGAAGGTGGTCGAGCTCGATCCTGAAAGGAGATAGCCGCTACAAACGCCCTGTTCCACGCCGCGAAGAGTTGACATTAGCTCCAGATCTCGGCGGATGTGCCCCGAGGA
>CANMZR010000468.1 GCA_947502375.1 Polyangiaceae bacterium | reverse complement strand
GACGCCCCCGCGATTCGTGCCCCCGCCAGCGCCACCTGCGCCGGTACCGGAAGCCGCGCCATCGCCTAAAAAGAGGCCGCCGCAGGGCAACAGTGGCATAGTCAGAGACGCGCCGTTTTGAAGTTTTTCCAGCGTTGACGAGTATCGAATGCGAAAGTTTTTCCGACGTGGCGCACTATCAGCGCTACTTGCCATTTGGATGCCAGGGGCATCTTTGCTCCAGCCGTCGATCGCGCGTGCCGACGACAAAATCACCCTACTCGCACGCCAAAACTTCCTGGATGGCGTCAGCGCGTTCGATGCCAAACACTACGGGGAGGCTCGTGACTTGTTTCTCCAAGCCTACGCGATGAAACGCCATCCCGTGGTGCTGCTGAACCTCGGCCTCGCCGAAGTTCGCGTTGGAGATCAGGATTCCGCGGCTTCGGGCGCGAATCATCTTCAGCAGTTCCTTCGCGAAGTCGAGAGCCCGACAGCTGATCAAACACGGGACGCCAAGAACGGCATCGCCGAGGCAAAAAAACGCAGCGCTTATATCTTTTTGGTCGTGGATGTCGACGGGGCCAAGGTGCTGGTCGATGGGCAAGAATACGGAAAAAGCCCTTTGACGGAACCCGTGTTCGTCAAACCAGGAACCCACGATGTGGAAGCCCAACTCGAGGGGCGCGTCGTTCGGATCCAGGTTCAGGCTCGAATGGGCGCCCTCGCTTCTGGACAACTCAACCTGCGAACGGGCGCCACCGAAGCCCTGCCGGAGGTCGCGACGCAGCCCGAAAAGGTCGTAAAAAAAACCCAAATTCCAGCGCCTCCCACGGTGGAGGAAGAGCCGGTCGCGACGCCAACAGACGAAACGAACCGTTGGGCCAATGACGTGCCCCCCCCCGACAACGGTCCGTACATGAATCCCGGATACAATTTGACGCCTGGTGTTCGTACTCCGGAAGCTTCGCCCCAAACGGAAGCTCGCATTGACATTGTTCATTGGCTGGAGGGGAAACCCGAGGCGCTCACCGCGCTGAGCATCGGCGCTGGCCTGGGGTTGCTCGGGACGATCGGCTTCGGTATCGGCGCGAGCAACGCCAAGTCAACGGCGAGCGACGTCACCGCGAAGATTGTGGGCGAAACGAACAATCCGAGCGACCCAAGCGGCGTGCTCCCTCCCAGCTATTACACTGCAACTGGCAGCCCGATCCCTTGCGGTAGCGTCGCCGATCCGAGCACGGCACATCCGTACTACGCGACCGCCTGTGCGCAGCTTCGTACGAACATCAAGGCTCACGATACGGACATTGCATTGATGGCCACGAGCCTCGTTTTGACGACGGTATCGATAGGCGGAACGCTCGTTTGGTACTATCTCGATTCAAACGCGAAGACCGGTACCGCTCCAAAAGACGCGGGCGCTCAGGCTTTCGTGACCGTCGTTCCGCTGCTGTCACCGCACCATCAAGGCCTTGGACTTCAAGGTACCTTCTGAGCGGGAAGCGACGACGGACGACCATGATGCGGGGCGCAATCGCCTTTCTGGCAGGCACTCTGCTCACAGTGCTCACAGCCTGCGCGGCACGCCCTTTTGAACTTCCCGCGCACTTACCCAACGGAAACGTGACTCCCGGAGCACCTCCCTATGAGGTCGGCCTCGCGAGCTACTACCACGATAGCCTCGCCGGCAACCTTACGGCAAACGGCGAAATCTACAATCCAACGACGGTGTCCGCAGCGCATCGCACGCTCCCCTTCGGCACCGTTGTCGACGTGGTGCGCCGCAATGGCCGCGCCGTACGGCTGCGCGTGAACGACCGGGGCCCCTTCGTCGATGGCCGTATCATCGACCTCTCGCGCCAGGCAGCGACGCTGCTCGGCTCGTTGCAAGCGGGCGTCGTCGAAGTCGCACTCTTCATCGTTTACATCCCGCCTATCCCCGAACGGGTACGGCACGATGGCGCTTCAGCGCGCTGAATCGACGGTGAGCTTCGCCGAGCGTCCCATTGGGCCCAACGTGATTCGGAGACCAGCCACGAAATCGGCATACGCGACCCCGTCGAACAATCGAACGCCGACGTTCGTACCGAGATAGGGGCCGACGCCAAGCCACGAGACCGGCGCGTGCTCAAACCCCATCGTGACGCGCGCGAAGTCAATGCCGTGCACCGGCGCATCCGAGGCTGCGAACGGCTGCGGGTCGACCGACAGCAGCGTGTCGCGGTAGCCAGCCCCATACGCAATCCACGGATCCACCGCGAAGCCCTGAGTCAGATGCGCCGCGATCCCAAGTCCGACGGACACACTCGTCGTGCTGCAAGCGACGCAACCCGTCTTCCCGCCTGCACGCGCAAAGCCCCCTTCGGCAAAAGCGACGAGATAGCCGTTCAATCCCCAACCCAACCGTAAACGCGCTTCAGCGCCGACAGCAGGCGCGGTCAGGCCAACCCCGACCGGGACGAAGCTCGCACTCGGGACCCACACCCCGCCGCCGGCATCGAGCGACCAGGCACCATATCGCAGGTCCTCGCCGAGCAGCCGCAAGCGTACCGCGTCCGGGGGCGGCTTCGAGGACCGAGATGGCTCCTCTGCAGCCGCGTGAGCGACGCCCAAGAGCACCGCCACGAACAGCGAACTGGAGGTGAACCGCACGACCGGTGCTGTCGCATCAAACGGCCGTGGTGGCGAGGGCGAAGTTGGGGCGCAGACAGGCCCGGCGACCAGCGGGCAACACCCATCGCTGAAACTTCACGACACCTCGTGACGACATCCAGGTGAGGACACCCCCATGAACGCCGCCCATCATCCGCTCCGCGTCAAACAAGCCGGTTTACCCGGCACCCCGTTTCTTGAAAACATGGTCGGAAACTCGCCGCCGATGCGAGCCCTCGCGGAAGTCATCCGACGAGCCGCACCCACGTCCCTTCCGATTCTTCTGCGCGGCGAAACGGGCAGCGGGAAAGAGCTAGCCGCTGCGGCCATCCATCGATTGAGCACGCGCGCCATGAGACCTTTCGTGGCACTCAATGCAGCCACCGTGACGAGCGAGCTCAGCGCAAGCCAACTCTTCGGACATGTCTCCGGCGCCTTCACCGGTGCAAGCTCGACGCGAAACGGAGCCTTTCGGGAGGCCCACGGAGGCACGCTATTCATCGATGAACTCGGCTGCCTTCCTCTCGACTCGCAGGCGAAACTCCTAAGGGTCCTCGAGGAGAAGGTCGTCATCCCCGTCGGGACGGACCGACCCGTTGCTGTCGATGTAAGGCTCGTCGCCGCCACCTGTGAGGCACTCGAAAAACAGGTATTCGAAGGCACATTTCGCCGGGACCTTTATCAGCGGTTATCGGTGATTGTCATCGAAGTGCCTCCGCTTCGCGAACGACGAGAGGACATTCCCGAACTCGCAATGGCCTTGCTCGCAGCGAGCGAACTCAGAGGCCCGCACCTCTCCGACAGCGCGCTCCTCGAGCTCGCGCGTGGAGACTACGACGGCAACGTCCGCGAGCTCAGGAACGTGGTGTTTCGAGCCGCACTTTCATGCGAAGCCGGCCAAATCAAGGACACGGACATCCGCCACGCCATGGGTTCGCGACCCAAGCCTCGACTGCCTAGCGGCGCCCCACCGTGCACGCGCGGCGAGGCAGCGGAATTCCTCC